>JAPLJV010000039.1 GCA_026388415.1 Deltaproteobacteria bacterium
GCGAACACCACGTCAAAGACAACGGCCGCAGCGTCCATATTAGTGAGCCGCGTCACCAGGTCAGCAACCAAAATACGGGGCCAGGGCCATTGACCGTGCCTCCTCAGGCTTTCTTCGTCAATATCCACAATGGCGACCGGGGCGTCTTCGTAGGCGCGCGGATGCAGGCGCTGGAAGGTGTCGTACGATATGTTCTGCAAAATGGATTTCAAGGGCGCATTCAGTACGATAACGACGATGGCCATAAGCAGGATCGCCAAGGAAAACAGGAGCGGTAGTTTCTTTATGGTTCGCATAGTACCAACTTTACAGTGAATTTTCCCTCAAAACATCCCCTTTGAACAACACGGTCAAGCGAGTCTCTGAACAACATCGGCCGGCCCTCCTCCCACGACTGCTACGCGGGATCCATTTTCTAAAGACAGGCCGGAATTATCGTCCGTGTGGAACTGAAATTTTTTTGACTGATTTTTCTCTAGCATTTCCCTTCCCAGAGGCTGTTCATCCTTTGATTTGGCATGCCAATATTCTCAGCATGCATTCAGATCAGCAGATAGTATAAGCCGGACAGGATCACTGACGTCATCAGGATAAACAGACAGGGGCCGGCGATATAACGGTATGTGCCCAGAACGGGCGTCTCAAAATATTCACAGGTAACAACAAAGCAAACATGGATGGGTGAAACCATCATGCCCATATAACCGAAGCCGTAGGCGCAAGCCGTGGTCGCCGCTGAGATTCCCAGGGTTGGATTTTGCCCGACAAGGGCAAACACAATGGGAAAACTTGCTCCGACAAAACCAAAGGCGGTCCCTGTAACCATGCCGGAGATGAAAGGAAGCAGCACGATGACGGCCAAAATGGGAATGCCGGCACTGATAAACTCGTCGCGCATGAGCGTTACCAGGGTTATTCCCGAGGCGTTAAGCGGGCTTTTCAATACGGCGGAAAATATCTGAATGCCAATGACCAGGATAAGCATCACCCAGGTATTTCTTCTTCTGAAAAAACCCAACGAGGTTATCCATGACGAGCCGTTTCCCAAAAAGGCGGCCACAATTGCGAGAATCAGGCCGATAAGCATGGCAATCAGGCTCGACAGTGAACCGGATACTCCCTTAGATATCAGCACGATAGATCCGATAACCGACAGGATTACCAGAAGCCCGATAGGACCGAGGGCAGAAAAAACAGCGCCATAATCCAGGATGCCGCCCGGGGAATGACCCGCGTTATTTGTTTTAATCTTTCTGAGAATAAAAAAATATCCCGCGGCAGCCGCGACAAGGGTGAAGGGGATCTGAATGAGATAGAAAAGGGCCGCCGGCAGCCCGGAATACGTTATGGCGAGGAGCACACCGGGATACAGAGGCCACCAGTATTCCCATATGTGCCGAAACCAGTAGTTGATGGCCGCCTTCTGCGCGGCACCCAGTTCGTTTTCTGTATCCACCGAGGCAACCAGAGGCGCTGAAAAGAGGGCGCCGCCAGGCATGGGAAGCAGCCCGACGAGAACCGGCAATCCCGCCAGCAGCATCTTTTTATTTTGCAGCCAGGTCTTCAGGGCCGCCACGGTCCGTTCCATCCGACCGGTGCAATCAAGTGCTTCAGTAAAAAATAAGAGTAATAGAACAACAACGGGCAGCAGGTAGTTATCCGGATTATCAAAACTGGTGACCTGGCGCCAAAGGCCCTGGATTCCTGTGCCTGACCAGAGGGAAAGGATGACGGAAAATAGCAAAATGGCCACCCCCAGCGCAAAGCCGAACCGGTTGGCCAGAAGAATTCCCGCCAGTGAGCCGCCAACCTTTACATACGCGGGGAGATTTAATAAAGATTCCATCATGATGGAGTTGTTACCGCCTATTGCCAATTTCTTTTGTCTTCAATTTTTTTGCCGCCTGCCGGGATTGCGGGGACAATAACGGCGCTGCCCCGTAGCTTGGTTGATTCCCGGATCTTCTCCTCAATGGCCGCCTTGAGGATTTCTGTTCCCGAAACTCCCGCTTTGAGCTGGACTTCCACGGTCATCATGTCGGTCACCCCTTCCCGTGTGACCACAACCCTGATCTTTTCGACCTCGTTGGGGAACCTGGCCGCAGCCTCATCAATCTGGCGCGGATGGACAAACATGCCTTTAATCTTCGTCACCTCATCCGCCCGGCCCAGGATACCCTTCAGCCGGCAAGAGGTTCGGCCGCAGGGACATTCGTCTGTAACCACTACGGAAAGGTCTCCCGTACCATATCGGACCAGCGGATAGCATTCCTTGCCGAGGTCGGTCACCACCACTTCGCCGATACTGCCGGCCGGTAGCGGTTCCCCCGTCAGGGGATCGCAAATCTCGATGTAAAGGTCATCGGAAATATGCATGCCATCTTCCTGCGGGCATTCATAGGCCACGCCGCCGAGATCGGCAGTTATTAACGCCTGCCGGACGATGATGCCGTAGTCGTTCAGCCCCTGACGGAGCGATGGCGACAGAATCTCGCCCGCCACCAAGGCAATCTCCATAGCAAGGTCCCGGGCGGTGTCATACCCGAGTTCTTCCATTTTCTTGATCAGCGCCATGAGAAAGGACGGAACGCCGATGTAACCCGTTATTTTCAGTCCCGCGATGGTCTTCACCTGGATCTCCGTATTGCCGACCCCTGTGGGCACTGTGACGCAGCCGATGCCGTTGCAGGCCTCATCAAGGAAAATGCCCGCCGGTGTCAGGTGGTAGGAAAAGGTGTTCATGACGATGTCGCCCGGCCGGAAACCAACGTTGTACAGACATTTCCGCAGTCCCCAGTAATCCTCTTGCCTGCCTTCAGGATCATAGATGGGACCAGGAGACACATATATTCTCTTCAATGTTTCCACCGGCACGGCGAGAAATCCCCCGAACGGCGGGTTATTCTGGTGAAATTCCGGCATTCTGTTTTTTTTCAGAACGGGAATTTTGGAAAAATCGTTTATATTTTTAATATCTTGCGGATTGATGCCTCTTTCATCGAGGAAACTTTTATATCCGGGCGCATTTTGATATGCGTATTTGAGAATCCGGATCGCCTCTTTCTCTTTGCCGACGGTGCGTTCGGAGATGGCCATACATTCGGCCTTTTCGTTATAATAACCTTTATTTCTCTCTTCTTTTGTTTTCTTAGGCGCCCTAGTAGGCATGCTGCCGCTCCTTGCTGTTTAGACTATGAAAGCCATCTCTTTCTGCGCTTGTAATGCTTCGCGTCTTTGAAGCTCTTCTTCTTGCCCACGTCGGAAAGTCCGAGGTAGAACTCCTTGACATCCTCGTTTTCCCGTAATTTGGAACACTCGCCGTCCAGCACCACCTTACCCATCTCCATAACATATCCGTAATGGCCGATGGAAAGAGCCAGATTGGCGTTCTGTTCCACGAGCAGGATTGTGGTTTTCTCTTCGCTGCATATCTTTCTGATTATTTCAAAAATTTCCTTCACCAAAAGCGGGGCCAGGCCCAGGGATGGTTCATCGAGCAGCATCAGCCGCGGGCGCGCCATCAGGGCCCTGCCGATTGCGAGCATCTGCTGCTCACCGCCGCTCATGTACCCGGCCACCTGAGTGCGCCGGCTCTGCAGCTTCGGGAAATAATCAAAAACGGTTTCTATGTCTCGCTTGATATTCTGTTTGTCCTTGCGGGTATAGGCGCCGGCTATCAGATTTTCCGTCACCGTCAAGTCTTTAAATATCCGGCGTCCTTCCATGACCTGGAAAATGCCCATTCTGACAATATCTTCGGCATCCTTATTGTTGATCTTTTCTCCCATGAATTCTATTGAGCCGTCTGTCACCTCACCCTCTTCAGACTTCAATAATCCCGAAATCGCCTTTAGGGTCGTGGTCTTGCCGGCGCCGTTAGCGCCCAGAAGAACTGTGATTTCGCCTTCCTTAGCTTCCATGGACATCCCCTTGAGTACCAGGATCACGTCATCGTAAATCACTTCCACGTTGTTGATCTTTAACATTAGAACTCTCACCAATATAGCCAAATAAGGACTGAGTGCTGAGTGCTGAGTGCTCAGTCCTCAGCACTCAGCACTGTTTTTTCTAATACTTCAAGAAAGCCGTCAGAGGTTCGATCTTGCCCTTCTTTATTACATACATCTTTGCCGATAGATTCGGCTTTCTGAGTTCCGGTTTGTAGGCGATGTCCGCGCACAATCCCATCATGACGAATTTATTTGATTCCAGCACCTTCTTGATGTTTTCGCCGGTCAGGTTGTTGCCTGCTTTCTTGAGCGCTTCCACGAGCAGATAGGCGCCGATGAAACCCTGGGTGTAATTGACGGGTTGCACGTCTAACTTACCGTTCATCTCTTTGCGCACCTTATGCATTAAGGCTACGCCTGGAATCTTGGCCTCCGTCCAGAAAGCAAAGGGCATGGGCGCCATGAAACCTTCCGACGCATCACCGGCCATCTGGATCAGCTTCTCGGAGAATGTCCAGTTGAGGCCGATAAACTTGTTCTTCAGGCCGAGTTTTTTGGCATCCTTCAGGATCGTACTCGTCGCCATGAGGGTATGCTGATTGATCGCAAAGTCGGGTTTCGTCTTCTGCATGTTGAGCAGTTGCGTCGTCGCGTCAAGGGCTTGCAGCGGCACGATTTCTTTATCCACGATCTCTACGCCGATTTTCTTGGCAAAATCCTCGGCATCCTGGATGGGCGACAGGCCGAATCCCGAGTCATTATAAATCAAGGCCACGCGCGGCGCTCGACTCTTGTCTTTCCAATTGTCCTTGATCCACTTCAAGGCCAGTCGGGCCTGATCGGAATAGGTGGTGGCACCGATGAAGTTATAGGGCGTCTTGTCGAAGACGAGGTGTTCGGAATAGGAGGCGGATATATAGGGTATCTTATCGTTGGTGATCATGGTCGCCATGGCCTCTGTATCGCCCGTTCCCCAGCCCAGAATGGCAATAACGCCTTTGGACTGCATTTCTTTGTAAGCAGCAACTGCCTGGGGAATTTTATAGGCATAGTCCGTATCAATCAGTTCTATCTTCCTGCCGTTAACCCCGCCTTGTTTGTTGACATAGTTGATGTAGTCCTTCGCAGCCACCGCATAGGGTGATCCCACATCACCAGTGGCGCCCGTAAGGTCAAAGATACCACCGATCTTGATGGTTGGCTCCGCAAAACCGACACCGCTTAGTAAAAACACTGCTAAAACAGCCAACAAAAATCTTTTCATGATCCCTCCTTAATTTTGTTCATCTTACTAATATGAAAATGGCCACAGTTTCCAGTAGTTCTGGATGGTTTTCCATCTGGCAGCCAGACCGTCCGGCTCAAAGATCAGGAAGAGAATGATGACGAGCCCGAAAATGCCCTCCCTGATCGCGCCGAAAATATTGACTAAAACGGGATATTGGTTGGAAAAAAGACCGCTGATCAGCCTTAGCACCTCGGGTAAGAGTGTCATGAAGATCGCACCCAGGATGCTGCCATAAATGCTGCCGAGACCGCCGATAATGATCATCGAAAGATACTGAATGGAAATCACGACATTAAAGTGTTCCGGCGTTATGATGCCTAAGTAATGCGCCCACAAGCTTCCCGCCACGCCCGCGTAAAAAGAACTGATGCCGAACGATATAAGTTTGTACTGGAAAAGGGGGACACCGATAATCTCCGCCGAGATATATCTGTCCCGGATCGCCATGAAAGCCCGGCCGGGTTTCGTGCGGACAATGTTTTTGGCAATCATGATGGCGATGATGGTAAAACCCAGGGCCAGGAAATAAAATTTGAAATCACTGTTGAAGACAATGCCGCCGATTTTGGCAGGCGGTACCATCATGCCCTGACTGCCGCCCGTGACAGCCCGCCAGCGCACAAAGACAAACTCCAGGATCACCTGTGCCGCCAGGGTGGCGATGGCCAGATATAATCCTTTCAGCCGCAAGGACGGGATGCCGAAGATCATGCCGACGATGGCCGTTACACACCCCGCGGCCAGAACACATACCCAAAACGGCATCCCCAGAATTGTCATGAAATATCCCGAGGCATACGCCCCGACGCCCATGAAGGCGCCGTGCCCCAGAGAGATCTGACCCGTAAAGCCAGTCAGGATGTTTAGCCCGATGGCGGCGATGACGGCAATGAGGACGCTGTTCACGACGTATAGCAAATATCGGGATCCCTGAAATATAAACGGGAACGCGATCAAAACAATCAGCAGCAAGGCTATCCAGAACTTGGACACTTTGGTCTGCCAGATGGCCTCGTCGTCCTCGTAGGTTGTCTTGAATACGCCGCACTTGATTGCCATTGAATTTCTCCGTTAAATCTTTTCTATCTCTTCGGTGCCGAACAGCCCATAAGGCTTGATCATTAAAACAACGACGAGTACTATGAAAGGCACGACTTCCTTGGAGCCCCCTTCGAAAATGGGGTCCAGATACATGCCGCTGAGCGCTTCGAGCAGCCCGATGATGAAGCCGCCCAGGATGGCGCCGGGGATGCTGTCCAGACCGCCCAGGATGACCGCGGGAAAAACCTTGAGTCCAAACGAGCTGAGGCTCGAGTTGACGCCGTTGATATTGCCGATCAGAATGCCTCCGACGCTGGCTACCACGGCGGCAATCGCCCAGGCGATGGCAAAGATCTTCTTGATGCTGATGCCCATGGACTGCGCGGCCTGCTGATCATTGGCCACCGCTCGCATCGCGATGCCGGAACTGGAATAGCGGAAAAAAAGGTTGAATAAAACAAGGCAAAGCACGGCAAAGAAGACACTGTACAGATAGACCTGGGAGACGACAATGGCGCCGAAGTGCAAAGGTTCCGCAGGAAAAATGGCGGGATAGACCAGGGTTTCCGAACCCCAGATGACATGGATGATGCCTTTGAGCAGGCTTGCCAGCCCGATCGTGAGCATGATGATGGAAATGGCCGGTTCGCCGATCATCGGTCGCAAAAAAAGCCTTTCCAGGAGAAATCCAAAGAGCGCCGCGGCAATGAGGGTCGCCACAAAAGCCAGCCAAAAGGGAATCTTCAATACCACAACCAAGGCCAGGCACAGATAAGCCCCGAACATCAGCAGCTCTCCCTGGGCAAAATTGATCACGGCCGTTGATTTATAGATCAGCACAAATCCCAGGGCGATCAGGGCATAAATGCTGCCCACCACAATGCCGCTGATCAACGACTGTAAAACTGATTCCATCGCCTGTTCTCCTTAGACGTTTCTCACTGCCATGACGGTTCTGATCGTGGCGGTCTTCCCATCCTGAAATTTAATGATCGCTTCTATTTTTATCGAATCCTGGCCGGCGTACATGCCGGCGATGATTTCCTGATACTTTTCCTCTACAAAATGCCGGCGGACCTTTCTGGTGCGCGTCAATTCATCGTCATCGGGATCAAGTTCCTTATACAAAAGGACAAAACGTTTCACCTTGGCGTTCTCGGGCAGCCCCTTATTCACCTTCTCGACATCTTTCTGAATGAAATCCACAATCTCCTGCTTGGAAGAAAGGTCCGTGTAGGTGGTGTAATTGATCCTGTTTCTTTCCGCCCAGTTGCCCACCGAGGCGAAATCAATGCAGATCATCGCGACGATGAAATCCCTGTCATGCCCTACGGTGACCGCTTCTTTAATATAGGGGCTGAATTTCAGATTGTTCTCGATGAACTGGGGCGAAAACTTTACCCCGTCAATCAAACTCATGACATCCTTGATCCGGTCAATTACCACAATATGCCCATCGGGAGTGAGGTAGCCCGCATCGCCGGAGTGCAGCCAGCCGTCAATCAACGTTTGGGCCGTCTCCTCGGGTTGCTTATAGTACCCCAGAAACACAGCGGGGCTTTTAGAAAGGATCTCGCCCGTGGCGGATATCTTCACTTCGGTCTCCGGAATGGGTTCCCCCATGGTGTCCGGATTAATGTCATTGTCTCTGTGGATGCAGGAAATACCGCATATTTCGGTCTGTCCGTAAATCTGTTTCAGCGATATGCCGAGGGCGTGGAAAAACTTGAACGTGTCCGGACCCAGGGCCGCTCCTCCCGTGGTGGCGGAACGTATATTGCTGAATCCGAGCCGGTCTTTCAAGGCCTTGAATACCGCCAGATAGGCCAGGTGGTACAGAATTTTGAAGTAGAAGGGCGGGGCCTTCTTTTCAAACTTGTATTCCGACCATTTCCGGCCGATGGGAACACAGGTGTTAAACACCAGTCGTTTGAGAAACGAGGCATCCAGCACCTTAACCTGCACGGTGGAACACAAATTCTCCCAGACCCGGGGCGGAGAAAACATGATGTGCGGCCCGATCTCCCGCAAATCCGCCTGGGCCGACTCAACACTCTCGGGAAAGTTGATGGTCAATCCGTTCAACAGCCCGCAGGCCAGGGCCATCATCTGCTCGCCAACCCAGGGCAGGGGCAGGAAAGAAACGAATTCATCAGTATCGTACTTGGGATCAAATTTGTCCAGGTTATTGGCCATGGCAATGAGGTTTCTGTGGGTCAGCATCACGAGCTTCGGGAACCCCGTGGTTCCTGAAGTAGGGCATATCCACGCTACGTCATCGGGGCTGGTGTTTTCCACGTTCTTTTCAAACAGCCCGGGATGGGATTTTTCGTATTCCCTGCCCAGCGCGATGACATCGGGGAAATAGGCCAGCAAGTCGGAATCATATTTGCTCATCCCCTTCGGATCGTAGTAGATAATCTTCTTGACGCCCGGCAGCTCCTCCTGCATATCAAGAATTTTGTCAACCTGTTCCTGGTCTTCGGCGATAACAAATTTGGTCTCGGAATGGTTGATGATGTAGGCAACTTCTTTCAGAATCGAATCCTGATATATGCCGCTGCCAAATCCGCCGGCCGACTGGGCGGCGAGTTCGGCAATAATCCATTCGGGTTTGTTGTCGCCGATGACGGCAATCTTGTCCCCCCGTTCAAAACCGAGGCTGATCATGCCGAGGGAAAAATACTTTACTTTTTCCAGGTAATCCTGCCAAGTGAACGACTGCCAGATGCCGAGATCTTTTTCCCGGAGCGCAATCTTCTTTGATCCGTATTGGTTCGCCTTGGCAACCAACAGTTTGGGAAATGTATCTGACGACATGCTTACACCGTTATCTTCCCATAAATGCGCCATCCGCCTCGCCCAGATAGGCCTTGGCGACAATAGCATTTTGCTGAACCTCAGCAGGCGTGCCTTCGGCGATCTTCTCGCCGAAATCCAGGACCATGATTCTGTCGGAGAGATCCATGACGACGCCCATGTCATGTTCGATGAGCAGGACGGTCACGCCCCGCTCAATATTGACATCAATGATAAACCGGGCCATATCCTCGGTTTCTTCGAGGTTCATGCCCGCCATGGGTTCATCCAGCAGCAGCACCTCCGGTTCGAGGCACAGCGCCCGCGCCATTTCGACCCGTTTCTGGAGTCCGTAGGGCAACGTTCCGACATGCTTTTTCCGGATATGCTCAATCTCGAGGAAATCAATGATATCCTCCACCCGCTTCCGATGCTGCACCTCTTCCCGCACACAGGGGCCGAAATAAAACATTGATTTTAAAAGACCGTATTTAATATGGATATGGCGTCCCAACATTAGATTTTCCAGGACGGTCATGTGTTTGAAAAGTTCAATATTCTGAAAACTGCGGGCGATGCCCAGGCGGGCGATCTGATAAGGCCGGAGGTGTGTTATTTCCTTGTCCTTAAGAATCACTTTCCCCTTTTGGGGGCGGTAAAAACCGTTGATGACGTTGTACAGGCTGCTTTTACCCGCGCCGTTGGGGCCGATAATGGAAAAAATTTCGCCCCTTTTTACCTCGAAACTCACATACAAAAGGGCCGTTATCCCACCAAAGCTCAAGGTGATCTCATCGCCCTTCAGGACAATTTCCTCCGTAATGCGACCTGCTCCCACCCCTGCCTCCCGAATCACACGTAAGAAATAGATAAAGAAAAAACCGGTAAACCGATAATCATCCGGTTTTACATCGGTTTTCCCTACTCTGCCTGAAAAGGCACGCGAAGAGACAGTTTTTTCTTTGGCGCGACTATATTCAGAAGGCGCCTGTCTGTCAAGATTTTTATGAGGTTGACAAGCAGGGACGTTAATGTTATGCGGACGCAGGTATTTGAAATTGTTCCCCTTGAGATACCAGGTATGTGTCGGCTGCTTCATTTAACACTAACACCTTACTTTCTTGTCAGGAGGGAAGCCCCATGCAAGTCAAAGATCGTATGACCCCCAACCCCGTTACTGCTACCGAGGATTCCTCTTTCCAGGACGCATTGCACATGATGAAGGAGAAGAAAATCTGCCGTTTGCCTGTTGTTGACAAGCATGGACGCCTGGTCGGCCTTATTACCAATAAGGATTTGTTCGCCGCCTCGCCTTCGTCGGCCACGAGCCTCAGCGTCTTTGAAGTGCATTATCTGCTCTCCAAGATGCAAATAAAGAGCCTGATGAAGAAGCGGCTGATTACCGTCGGTGACGACTGTCCCTTGGAAGAGGCGGCCCGCATCATGATTGATAACGATATCGGCAGTTTGCCTGTCCTGAAAGATAACCGGATGGTCGGCATCATCACCGATGCGGATATCTTCAAAAGCTTCGTGGAGATTTTGGGAGGGCGTGAGCCGGGTCTCCGCCTGACCTTGGATGTGACAGAGGGTAAGGGGGCTCTGGCTGCCATCGCCAACGAGATCGCCCGGGAAGACGGCTTTATTATCAGCCTGGCCACCTTCAGCGGCAAGGATGCCAGCGATCGCATCATCACGGTAAAGGTAAGCGGCGCCCCGAAAGAGGGTTTGCTCAAAGGCCTGGAGTCTAACAGCGTCAAGGTGTTGAACGCCATAGAATTCACTTCAAGAATCAGACCAGTCATCAGAACGAACGGTAGCTGCAGGCTAATCCGATACCGACACCCCGGCGAAGGCCGGAGAACAGACATCGTCCCGGCGAAGGCCGATATCCATAACAACAAAATGGCTTCCGCAATCGGTTTTCACCGGGGTGACGCACCGAGTGAAAATAACTATAGAACCTGAGTAGGCAAAATTGATAATTCCTTCCTGTTATCCACGAAATGCCAACCCCATTGAAGGTGCAGGATTCAAATCGTAATCATTGCCCGGAGACATTATTTGACAAGCGAGCGAATAGGTTCTATTGCGGCCGCGAATCCAAATCATCCTGCACGTTAATTCCCCCATGGTCTTATATCTGTCAACACACCATCACCCCGAAAAGGTGGTATATGGTTAAAATGCCGTGGCACTACCGTGATACCAGGCGGCAAAAAAAGAAAACAAACCTAACCTGGCAAGCTGAAATTTTACATTTGTGAAATAATGTAATGTTCATAAATGCCTAACTCAACACTTCATGGGATAGCGGCTTACCAGCTGCCTCCCCATAGGTCCGGAGAGGTGCACCATGGCAGCAAGGATTTTTCTGAGAAAAGCAATGTGTTGGCTGGTAGTTTTTCTGTGTATCATCTCCATATCCCGGCCAGAAAAAGGCGGATGTCTAACACCCGCCCAGGTCCCCCAACATACCCCTCCAAACGTGAGCGGGGAAGTGATCGCCGGCTGGTATGGACGGGAACATCATAATAAGTTGACAGCCAGCGGGCAGAGGTTCGACATGCACAAAAACACCCCTGCACACAGGACATTGCCCCTAGGGACCAAGGTCCGGCTTGTCAACCCCGATAACGGCAAGTCCGCCGAAGGGATTGTCAATGACCGAGGACCCTATATCAAAGGCCGGGATGTGGATGTCTCCTATGCGATGGCCAGGCAACTCGGCTTCGTCAAAATGGGGGTCATGAAGCTCTACATAGAAAAAATATAGTTGGTTGGGCCTTGGGTGCTACTTACGGGATGAAATGCGGAAATACTGGTCGGTCTTTTTACATGCGTGTATGATGCACCTGTACTTCCTTGTTTATGAATTTCCCAAAGCATACTTTATTTCAATCAGTATTCAATAAGCTCTGAATAGTCCAGCCGGAGACGAAAGAACCGGATTAGACTATCACACCTCCTTCAACGTATCCCTCAACATGCTGAGGTTCCACCAAATGCTGAGGCAAAACGTGTTATTTTATGCTTCTCCACCATTTGTTCCTATTACTCTAACTACATGTTGTTATATAGTTAATTAAAAATTCTGATGCTCATTCAGTTATTGGCGGACTATTTGCTATTATTATGATCATGTAACAACACAATGTTATTTTTCAGACAATAAATTGAGGGCATAAAAATGAACAGGCAAGAGATTCTAAAGGAAAAGGAAATTATATCATACATGATATTGGGAAACATTCAAAAAAAGCATAAACCTAACCAACTTTATGACTTATTGGTACGACAAGCATGGTTAAGTTCAGGAATCAAAGAAGAAAGTGATAACATAAAATGGCAAGAATTAAAGTCGGAGAGACATTTGGAAATTTTTCATTAAAAAGCCACACGGAAGCATTGATTGATACAGCTGCACTTGCGGGCAAGAAATTGCAGTTGTCTTACAGCATATCTAATTTGGATGAAGGAAGCTTATGAGGGTATATAAACTGATAGGTGTCATATGTGTAGCCATGGTCATGTGGATCTTTACGCTGACTTTAACTAAAATTATAGAAAATTCATCTAAAACTGATTCTTATAGCCTCGTTGATGCGAAACAATCTTTTCTCTTTCGCAACCGCTGATTTTTTATGAAATAAGCTTCTTTGTATCACTGTAAAAGAAGCGTTATAATAGATGTAAAGGCATATTGAGAAAGGATTGTTAACAAAAAAGAGAGGAGTACGAACATGAAAAGATTTCTATTAGCAGTAGCACTAATGATGACAATAGGCAACATCCCAGCATTTGCAGCCGATGTTGGCGTATCCGTTAGCATAGGGCAACCGGGCTTCTATGGTCGCATTGACATAGGGAACGCACCACACCCGGAATATGTTAACCCACAACCGATAATCGTACAGCCTGTGCCGAGAGGTAGGACTGTCGAGCCAATATATTTGCGGGTACCTCCCGGTCATCAGAAGAATTGGAAGAAATACTGCGGCAAATATAATGCCTGTGGTCAGCCGGTATATTTTGTTAAAGACAACTGGTACAATGAGGTCTATACTCCCCATTACAAGAAACAACATGGCGACAGTCGTGACGATAACCGCGGCAGAAGAGACGATAACCGTGGAAAAGGCCAAGATAGAGGAAACGACAGAGGCCATAACAAGGGGCGCGATAGGAACTGATTTGTTTATCCATCGAAAGTTTCCCAAAAGCAATAATTGCCATGATTATATTTGGTATTGTTGATAATGATTTTATTGGCACAAAATATCGTTCTTCATATACTCCGACCGTAACGAAGTAATGCCCTGTCAACCAATATTTTTACTCGTTATTGTTTGCCAGTTTATTTGACATCGCCATATCTGAAAGGAGGTCAAGAGATGAATTTTAAGATTATCCTGATAGTAATTGTTGCCTGCCTTGCCCTCGTTTTCACTACTCAAAATATGGCCGCCGTTACGGTAAGTATTTTCTTCTGGGAAATTTCATTATCACTTGCACTCTTGATTTTCTTTACTCTGGCTGTTGGTTTTATCGTCGGATGGTTTCTGCACAGCTTTCTGGCGTATCGTAAAGACAAGAAGGAAATGGCCGAGATTCAAGCCGATTTGCGAACCAGCAAGCAATAGCCTCTGCGGCCTCTCGGTTTGAGCCATGTTACTTTTTTCCCTTATTAATCATGAATTATTACAACTAACAACCACTTAGCAGGGTATGCCGTGTAAAACGTATGACTTGTCGGTTAAATTCTGACCGAGGGAGATCGGTAGTCTCGCCTACGTAGCTTGAGGAGGGTTCAAAGGGTAACCTGCAGCATTAAACTTCCTGACAACGACTCTTTAGGGAGTCGGCAAGGCTGCGGGTTGTAGCGTGAGCGAATCCAGTGTATTGGTTGGCAAGAAAATAGATGACGGCATATTCCACAGTACAAACGGGATTCATTAGTTATCAATAATATTCCACGGTGTGACTTTGTGTTATACGTACCAGACACATTTCATTATTTACTCGATCACCCCTGTGCAGTACGGGTTTCTGAACTACACAAACACTTTCCCCAAAAAACACGGCTTCGGTAAAATAATCAATAACCTATCAACAATGATACCGCCCATGACGGAACGGTTAGAAGTTCTGAATATAAGATCGCGCGCCCGCAAAACGTTCCCGATAATACCGCCCGGACAGGGAATCCTGGCGGATTTTTTTACCCCTTCCGGGGGCATGGATGAATAGGTCATCGCCGGCGTAGATGCCCACGTGCGAGACCTTTTCGCCATCTCGGGTGTGGAAAAATACCAGATCGCCCTTCGCTAAATGGTCCCGTGTCACGGGGCGGCCCATCTCGATTTGCGAAAGCGAGGTACGGGGCAGATCGAGACCATTCAACTGATATACGGTCATCGTTAAACCGCTGCAATCAAAACCTTCCTCAGCGCTTGTTCCACCCCAGAGGTACGGCACATCAATAAAGTTCCGCGCCGTTTTGACGAGTTCTTCCCCGAGCTCAGCGCGGCTGGAACCTTTTCTGGACACCGCATATTCGCCGGGGCTGACGATATAATATTCCTGGATTATACCCGCTTGCTTGAGTGATTCGGCCTTGTTTTGGGCTACGGTGCGGGTGGGAAAATTGCCGATACGCACCTTATAGAGGCCCTTCTCGGCGGCAAAATAGGTGGCGTCCACACCCTGACCACGCAGGACTTCCGTCAGGCGGGCGGCATTTTCCACCTTCGCAAAGGCGCCGGCCTGAATGGTATAGGCCATCCGGGCCAGTTCCTTACCCTTGACTTCGGAGGGCTGACTGTAGGAGGTACTCCTTGTGGCGCATCCGGCCATCAGCAAAAGCAGGCACACCGGCAAAACACTGTAAATAATTGAGGACTTACCGGGCCAGGACCGCCATAGAATCATTTCCGTCCCCTTCAGATTATTCGTTTACCCCTTTGCCAGCTCTGCCCCAAAGCGCTCCTGAACCAGCCGACGGGCATCGTCTGCGGAAAAAATCAGGCCGTTTAACTGGGCATCCTCCACGTCCTGCAGGATACCGGCAAAGAGCGGACCCGGCTTATAGCCCATGTCAATCAGGTCATGGCCCGTGATGAGGCGCGGCGGGCGCAGTTCCCCTGCAGGTATTTCTATCAGTTTTGTCCGGCAAAACTCATAGTTGTCGAGCAGGCCGTGGCTGCCAAGGCAATCGAGGCGGTGCAGTTCCAGGTGGAGCGGGAAATCTGGCAGACGGAGAAACCGTTTCAACCGGCTGGGACGCATCTCCCGGACATTCATGAACAACATGTGGCAGTGGATCAGTGCCAGCACCGTTTCCAGATCCTCATTGGAAAACCGGAGGCGCTCCATGACCTGCCGGGCGATCTCTTCGCCGCGCTGGACATGGCCGTAAAAATGCACTCCTTTGTCGTCAACGGTACGGGTAACGGCCTTCCCCAAATCATGCAGGATGACTCCCCAGGCCAGACACGGATCAGCCGCTGCTTCCGTCGGCAGCAAGGAAAGCATAAGCAGCGCGTGCTCCCATACATCGCCTTCGGGGTGAAACTGTGGCGGCTGCTCCACTCCGACGAGCGCCTCGACTTCGGGCAGGATTTCCCTCAAAAGGCCCGTCTCGGCCAAAAGCTCCATGCCGCGTCGCGCCCCGGGGCGCGTGATTATTTTAGTCAGTTCCTCCCGGATGCGCTCGGCGCTGATCCGGCGGATCGTACCGGCCTGGACCTTGATGGCCGTAAGCGTTTCGGGCTCGATTTGATAGCCGAGAGAAGCGGCAAAACGCACCGCCCGGAGCAACCGCAGATGATCCTCGGCAAAACGCTGCCGGGGACCGCCGATCGTACGCACGAGGCGTCGCTCAATATCCGCCATGCCGCCCACATAATCAAGCAGACGTCCTGTCTCATGGTCTAGTAAAAGTCCGTTGATCGTAAAATCACGTCGCCGGACGTCTTCCTCGGCGCTGGCCGGGCTTACGCTGGTAGGTCGGCGGCCATCCACGTAGCCGTCTTCCCTGCGGAAGGCGGCCACTTCATATTTCTTCCCTTGCTCGATGACCAGCACGACGCCGAAACTCATCCCCACGGGAATAGTGTGGGGAAAAATCGCCATTACGGCATCTGGTACAGCGGAGGTAACGATATCATAATCCCCGGGCGGAACACCGCGAATCAGGTCGCGGACACAGCCGCCCACGAGGTAGGCCTCATGACCGGCCGACTTCAATCTGTCCAGAACAAGACGGGCGGATTCGGGCAGGGAAGACACATCCACCGACAGATCTCCCATAACATTACCTGGCTCAATCTTTCCCCAGCCTGATGGCGCACAATTCGCCGCACATCGTACAGCCCTCTTCCCCGGCCTTGGCGCTGACCTGGAGCAACCTCTCCGCTTTTTCCGGATCAATAGCGCTTTTTATCTGCCCCTGCCAATTGAGTTCTTTTCTGCACCTGGCCATCGCCAGATCTTTTGCCCTGGCCTCCGGCAGCCCTTTGGCAATGTCGGCGATATGGGCGGCAATGCGCGACGCCATGATTCCCTCCCGCACGTCCTCCAGGGTGGGCAACCGCAGGTGCTCGGAAGGCGTGACATAACATAGGAAATCTGCCCCGGCAGCGCCGGCAATGGCCCCGCCGATGGCTGCAGTAATATGGTCGTAGCCTGGGGCAATGTCGGTGGGCAGCGGCCCCAGGACATAAAAAGGCGCTCCCTCGCACAGGCTCTTTTCCAACTGGATATTTGCCTGAATATCGGCAATCGGCACATGACCGGGTCCCTCGATCATCACCTGCACCCCTTTTTTCCTGGCCCGCTTGGCCAATTCGCCCAGCAGGATAAGTTCCTGCACCTGCCCCCGGTCGGTGGCATCGGCTATGCACCCCGGCCGCAGGCCATCGCCCAGGCTCAAGACCATGTCGTAACGGCGGGCTATTTCCACCAGGCGATCATATTGCTCGTAGAGCGGATTTTCCTTCTCATTGCACTTCATCCAGTTGGCCGTGATGGAACCGCCCCGGCTGACTATGCCGAGCAGCCTTCCCTGGGCGGCGATACAGGCCACGCTTCTTTGCGTCACGCCGCAGTGAACGGTAATGAAATCAACACCATCCTCACCATTCTCCTCGATAACGGCAAAGATGTCGTCGGCCGTCATGGCCACAATGGCTTTCCCCCGGGCAATCGTGGCGGCGGCCGCCTGATAGATCGGAACTGTGCCGACCGCCAGAGGCGAAGCCTGCATGATCGCCTTCCGGATGGCGGAAAGATCGCCGCCCGTGGATAGATCCATCAGCGTATCGGCGCCCGCGGCTGCGGAAATCTTCACCTTTTCCAGCTCCAGCTCCAGGTCGGCGCAATCACCTGAAGTCCCAATATTGGCATTGACCTTGGTCCGCAATCCCTTGCCCACGGCCAGCGGCTTAATGGCCAGGTGCTTGTTGTTGCGGACCACTACGATATTGCCGGTGGCTACACCCGCCCTGATGAATTCCGGGGATACCCCTTCCTGGGCGGCGCATATTGCCATTTCTTCCGAGATGCGTCCGTTGATAGCTGTTTCCAATTGTGTCATTTTACCCTCCCGACAGGTCTGTGCCTGCGATTATTATTATTTTATTAATTTAGCAAATCTCCCTCAATCCCCCTTTCCCACAGGGGGAGGACATTAAGAGAGGAGCCAGATGATTGACCGGCCCCTGCCCTCCCCCCAGACGCCAGGCATAACGGATGGCCGCCGTAACGTAGTCCTTGGCGCCCGTTACCGCCTCCCGGATGTTGCTGCCGCCGGCCAGCAGGGTGGCCATAGCGGAGGCAAAGGTGCAGCCTGTGCCGTGGGTGTCTTTAGTGTCAATCCGGGGCGACGAGAACTCATGAAAACTATCTCCGTCATAGAGGATATCCAGGGAATCATCCTTCATGCCCGGCAGGTGCCCTCCCTTGATAACAACATTGCCCACGCCGGTCCGGTAAATGATCAGGGCCGCCTTCCGCACGTCTTCCCGGCTGGTAATGATCAACCCGGACAAGACCTCCGCTTCGGGGATGTTCGGTGTCACGACCAGGGCCTGCGGCAGCAATTCCTCCCTCAGCATGGTGATCGTATCGCTGCTCATAAGGATCTCCCCGCGCTTGGCAGCCAAAACGGGATCAACCACGACCTTGGTCAGACCATATTCCCTGATTTTGCGGACTATCACCGCCATAATCTCACGGTTCGGCAGCATCCCCGTTTTTACCGCATCAATGCCGATATCCGTGGCCAAGGCGTCAAACTGGCGGGCGACCAGATCGGGCGGCAGGGGATAAATATCCTGCACGCCCAGCGTATTCTGCACGGTAATCGCGGTGACGACAGACATCCCGAAGCCGCCGAGAACGGTCACGGTCTTCAAATCGGCCTGTATCCCCGCCCCGCCGCCGGGGTCGGAACCGGCCACGGACAATACCCGCGCCGGCGTCATGTTAATCTCCATCTAATCTCCAGGAGGAAAAATTCCGGGCTGAGTATACTTGACGACGAGCAAGCAGCCTGACCCGATCGCAATGACGCCCCGGTCCGCCTGCAAACGATTGCTGATCCCGTAAGGGGCGCCGATTTCCATCGTCCCTCCGGAGAGCGGATATTCAAAACCCGTCAGTTCAATCCCTTGAACCTGATCAGAAAGAGGAAACAGGGAGACGGTCTGGCCGGCAATTCCCTCCATGGTCGTCGTCTGCGTAATTGCAAAAAACTCGCACCACTCGTCCACCAGTTTTGCGGTCAAGCCCCTCCGGGCAGCCGGCAGTAGCAGGGAGATATTGGCCAGGGCATGATCAATCCGTCCTCCCAGTCCGCCATAAATTCTGATCTCGTCGGGGTGAAACCGGCACGCGTATTCTAAAGCCAACTGGGTGTCCGTTTCCTTCTTCTCCCGCGGGTGGCGGATGATCTGGCTGCCCATTCCCTTACAGCGCTGCAGGATTTCCGGCGGCAGGGAATCCATATCGCCGATGATCACCTGCGGCGTCAGATCCAGGGCCACAACATGGCGGGCGCCGCCATCGGCGCAGACCAGTTCGTCAGGACCAAATTTGACGATCTGCGACCGTAGAAAATCCTTATTCCCTATAGAGCCGCCGGCAATAACGAAAATACAACCCATCTTCCCATTTCCCTAAATCATGTTCAAACCGAACAATTTCCTGGCATTTGCTGTCGTGCGACTGGCAACTTCCTCGTAAGAGAGACCTTTCAACTCCGCTATTCTGGCTGCCGTTTCAGCCACATAGGCCGGTTCGTTACGTTTCCCCCGGTGGGGCTGCGGCGCCAGGTAGGGGGCATCCGTTTCTACGAGCAAACATCCCAGAGGAACATACTGCACCACTTGCCGCAGTTCTTCGGCCTTCTCAAAAGTGACCGTCCCCGGTATGGAGATGGCAAAACCCATATCCAGGCATTTCCCGGCCATGGTGCGGTCACCCGAAAAACAGTGGATGACCCCGCTCAGTTTTCCTTGCCGGGCGCCAAGCATGGCCAGGGTTTCTTTATGGGCATCGCGATCGTGGATAATCACGGGCAAGCCGATCTCCACCGCCAGCTCCAACTGCTCGCCAAACCGTTCGATCTGCACCTGTCGGGGCGACAAGTTACGGAAAAAATCCAGCCCTATCTCGCCATAGGCCACCACCTTTTCCCGTGCGGCCAGTTCCCGGAGCTCGTCATAAGTCCCGGCATCAATGTCCTTCGCGTCATGGGGATGGATACCCACCGCCACATAGACCTCCTGGTAGCGACCGGCCAGATCCAGCGCCTTTTTACAATAAGTGATAGATGTGCCAACGGTGATCATGAACCCGACCCCGGCCTGCCTGGCCCGCTCGATAACGGCATCCCGGTCCACGTCAAAATCCTCCATCTCCAGATGGGTGTGCGAATCAATCAGCATGGCCGAACCTAATTCATTATTATTGCATATGTCAATCCCTTTATGATAATTACATGGCCGTATCTTGGTTGGGGAAAGGAGGAGGACATGTATCAGAAAATCATGATCCCGTTGGACGGTTCGGAATTGGCGGAGTGTGTGCTCCCGCACGCGGAGGCCTTTATTAGGGGAGGCATGGCGAAAACAGCGGTATTTTTATGGGTCTTGGAGCCGCTGCCGACGGCCATGTACGGTGCTTCTGTGGAAACTTTTGCGTCTTCCGCGCAGGAGGACATCTTTGCGTCCAATGCCGAATACTGGGAAAAAATGGGGACAGAAAGAAAATCTACCGCAGAAGAGTACTTGAACCGGATCGCCGGACCATTCAAGCAGTATGGGACTGAGATAAAATGTGAAATCCTGGAAGGACGGATTGCGGAAACCCTGGCCAACTATGCTGAAAAAAATAATGTTGATCTGCTCCTCATTGCCACGCATGGACGCTCCGGGGTAAGCCGTTGGCTGATAGGCAGCGTGGCCGATCGGGTACTCCATTATTCCCATGTGCCGGTCTTGATGATCAGGGCGCCCGGCAGCAAGCCCACCAGCAACGATTGAAGTGATGATTGATTACCCCTGGGCAAGTTCGACAAGCTCGATAAGAACTCCGGCGGCGGATTTGGGATGGATGAAAGCGACTCGGGCATTATGAGCGCCCGGCCTGGGTTCACGATCTATCATGGTGGCTCCTCTTTCTAGGAGGTTCTTGATCTCGGCCTCAATATCATCCACTTCGAAACAGATATGGTGAATCCCCTGCCCTTTCGCTGCCAGGAACTTCTGGAGGGGGGAATCTGGTTCCGCCGGTTGGACGAGTTCGATACTTGACGCCCCGATCCGGAAAAATCCCACTTTTGTCTTCTGGGCGCTGATGGTCTCGATGCCGGAAAGTTCCAGACCTAAGCAATTTTGATAAAATTTCGCCGCTTCATCAATGTTCTCCACCGCCAGGGCGATATGGTTAATCTTCTTGAGCATAGCTTCCTCCCTATTTCCATGATGATTCTTGGGTCACTTGGCGTTAGCCTCTATATACCTGATAATCTCCTGCGTGGAGGTGCCGGGTGGAAATATCTCGTGAACGCCAGCCTCTTTTAAGGCAGGGATGTCAGCAACAGGAATGATGCCGCCACCGAAAATATGGATGTCGCCGGCGCCTTTCTGTTTTAAAATCTCGACTACTTTGGGAAAGAGGGTGCTGTGCGCTCCCGAAAGGCAGGAAAGACCGACCATATCCACTCCCTCTTGAATCGCCGTATTGGCTATTTGTTCCGGGGTCTGTCTTATTCCCGTATAAATCACTTCCATCCCGGCATCCCGCAGGGCCCGCGCAATGATTTTAGCGCCCCGGTCATGGCCATCCAATCCCGGTTTGGCGATCAATATCCTTATCTTTTTTGCCATAATCCACCTCTACAGTTCTCGATATTCTCCAAATACTGCTCTCAATGTATCCGATATTTCACCGACCGTCGCGTAAAGCCTCACTGCGGCAAGGATAGGCGGCACCAGATTGCCAGTTCCCTCCGCCGTCTTCCGGAGAACAGTCAAGGCCTGCTGCACTTGGCGATCATCCCTTTCCTGCTTGACGCGGGATAGTTGTTCTTTCTGGTTGGCCTCCGACCCGGCCTGGATGCGGAAGATATCCTGGAGCGGCGCCTCTTCTACCTGAAATTGATTGACGCCGACAATAATCCTCTCCTTCGCTTCTATATCCTTCTGGTATTGATACGCGCTCTCGGCAATCTCCCGTTGCATGAAACCGGCTCCGATGGCCTTGACCGCGCCTCCCATCTCATCAATTTTGGCGATATACTCGCTGGCCCTATTCTCAATGTCATTCGTCATGGCTTCAATGGCATACGATCCAGCCAGCGGATCAATGGTATCGGCCACGCCGCTTTCATAAGCAATGACCTGCTGGGTTCTCAGCGCGATGCGCACGGAATCCTCGGAAGGCAGGGAGAACGCCTCATCTCGGGAATTGGTGTGCAGCGATTGCGTTCCGCCCAGAACCGCTGCCAGCGCCTGAAAGGCCACCCGGATGACATTGTTGTCCGGTTGCTGATAGGTCAGGGTGCAGCCCGCCGTCTGGGTATGGAAGCGCAGGATGCATGATTCATCCTTTTTGGCGTGAAAGCGTTCCCGCATGATCTTGGCCCAGAGTCTCCGCGCGGCCCGGAATTTGGCAATCTCCTCGAGGAAGTCGTTGTGGGCATTGAAAAAAAAGGACAGCCGGGACGCGAAGGAATCAATATTCAGACCCGCACGAATGGCTGCTTCCACGTAGGCAATACCGTTGGCCAATGTAAAAGCGACTTCCTGCACGGCGGAGCAGCCGGCTTCCCGCATGTGATAGCCACTGATGCTGATGCTGTTCCAGCGGGGCAGATGCTCATTACAGAAGGCGAAGATGTCCGTGGTAATCCGCATGGACGGCAGCGGTGGGAAAATATATGTCCCGCGCGCCGCATATTCCTTCAAGATATCATTTTGGATGGTCCCCTGCAGGACTGCTGACTTGACCCCCTGCTTTTCCGCCACGACTACATACATGGCCAGCAGGATGGCGGCCGGGGAGGTGATGGTCATGGAGGTCGAAACCTTATCGAGCGGGATGCCGTCAAAAAGAATCTCCATATCCCGCAGAGAGTCAATGGCAACGCCTGCCTTGCCTACCTCGCCCTCGGCCAGGGGATGATCGGAATCGTAGCCGACCTGGGTAGGAAGGTCAAAAGCAACGCTTAACCCCGTCTGTCCGTGGTCAAGAAGATACCGGTAGCGTTGGTTGGTCTCTTGAGCCGTGCCAAATCCCGCGTACTGGCGCATGGTCCAGAATCGCCCCCGGTACATGGTCGGCTGGACACCGCGTGTGAAAGGATAATCGCCCGGGAATCCCAAATCCCGGCCATAGTCCATACCCTCCGTATCGGCAGGAGTATAAAGGCGTTTTGTTTCGGTCTGAGAGGTGGTTTTAAAGACCGGCTTACGCTCCCGTCCTTTGGCCAGAGATTTATTCAGGGTGGTTTCTTCCCAATATTCCTGTGTTTCGCGAATGCTTCCTGTCATTGTGCGCTCCCTTGTTATAACCAATCTATAGCGGTATATTGCCGTGTTTGCGCCAGGGGTTGGTGTCAATTTTGTTCCGCAAGGACTCCAGGGCCTGGATTATCCTGGGCCGTGTCTCTTCCGGAAAAATGATTTCATCAACATATCCCAGGGCGGCCGCCTTATAGGGGCTGGCAAATTTTTCCTCATATTCGGCAACCAACTGCCGGTGGGTCTCCTTGTTGTCCGTGGCGTTCTTGATCTCGTTTCTGAAGACGATATTCACGGCGCCTTGAGCCCCCATCACGGCAATTTCGGCGGTAGGGTAACAGTAGTTGATGTCGCCGCGGATGTGCTTGCTCGACATGACATCATAAGCGCCGCCATACCCCTTGCGCGTGATGATCGTTATCTTGGGGACGGTGGCTTCACAGAAGGCATAGAGGAGCTTCGCCCCATGGCGGATAATGCCTCTTGTTTCCATGTCAATGCCGGGCAGAAAGCCGGGGACGTCAACAAAGGTGACGAGCGGGATATTGAAGGAGTCGCAGAAACGGACGAAGCGGGCCGCCTTCACCGAGGAATCAGAGTCTAAAGAGCCGGCCAGCCGGTTAGGCTGGTTCGCGACTATTCCCACCGGCATCCCGCCAAAGCGGGCAAACCCGACGACGATGTTTTTTGCGTATTCCTTCTGCACTTCGAGGAAGTAACCATGGTCAACGACCGCCAGAATGACCTTCTTCATGTCGTAGATCTTCTTGGCGCTGGCCGGGATGATAGTTTTCAACGAATCTTCGCGGCGGTTGGGATCATCGGTACACGCAATGACCGGAGGTTTTTCACGATTATTTTGCGGGAAAAACGTAAGCAATTCCCTGATCTGCTGAAGCGTTGCGGCATCATTCTCACCGGCGAAATGGGCCACCCCGCTCTTCGTCATGTGCACCTCCGATCCCCCCAGCACTTCGGAGGTGATGGGCTGGCCGTCGGGGGTTACTGTGTTGTTCAGGGCCGCTTTGATTACATCGGGGCCCGTGATGTGCAAGTAGCTGGTCTTCTTCGTCATCATGATGAAGTCGGTCAAGGCGGGGGAGTAAACGGCGCCTCCGGCGCAGGGGCCCATGATGGCCGAGATTTGCGGAATCACGCCCGAGGCAAGGGCATTTTTAAGAAAGATGTAGGCATAGCCGGCCAGGCTTTCGACGCCTTCCTGGATTCGCGCGCCGCCGGAATCATTCAGGCCGATTATTGGGGCGCCGACTTTCATCGCTAAATCCATAACTTTGCATATCTTTTGCGCAAAGGCCATGCCGAGGGCGCCGCCAAAAATGGTGAAGTCCTGAGAAAAAACATAGACCAGACGACCGTAGATTTTACCGTATCCCGTGATGACGCCATCGCCGTAAAATTTCTTCGCCGCCATCCCGAAATCGGTGCAATTGTGAGTGACAAAGCGGTCCACTTCCACAAATGAACCCTCGTCGAGGAGAAGATTAATTCTTTCGCGCGCCGTCAGTTTCCCGTCTTTATGCTGTTTCTCGACCCTGGCCTTTTCGCCCCCCCGCAGGGCTTCTTCATTCCTCTTTTGCAACTCGTTTCTGAGCTCTTCTACTGATTTCACAAGATATCCTTCCACCTTTCTTTATTATCAAACTCTTCCATCATCAGGCGCTTGACTAAAGAGTAGGGATCTATCCGCTTCTCGATCAGATCGTCAATGATCTGATCCCACCTACCCTTTTCCTCTATGGCGGCCACGAAATGGTTCATGAGCTCGTTTTGCAGAATCTCCAAAAAGATTGCCTTCTTTCTCGCTCTGAGTTTTCTGTCTAATCCCCCGCTTTGCTCCAGGGCCTGCTTATGCCGGGAAATTCCCGCCAGGAGCTCCACAATTCCCTTGCCCAGAATGGCCTCTGTCTGGAAAATGTCCGGCTCCCATTCCTTGTCTCTCCTACTGCTCATTGACAGAACCATGCGGAGTTCTCGTTCTGTTTTATCAGCCCCCTCTCTTTCACACTTATTGATGACGAAAATATCAGCGATTTCAATAATCCCGGCCTTCATGGCCTGAATATCATCGCCCATCCCGGGCGCCAGGACGACAATCGCCGTATGGGCCAGGTTGGCAATCTCGACTTCATCCTGCCCGACCCCTACTGTCTCGACGAGGATGATGTCCTTGCCCATGGCGTCCATCACATTGACAATATCATGGGTGGAACGGGTCAATCCGCCCAGGCAGCCCCGCGTCGCCAGCGAACGGATGAAGACCCCGGCGTCGTTGGTGTGGCGCTGCATGCGAAAGCGGTCCCCCAGGAGCGCACCGCCGCTGAAGGGACTGCTGGGGTCAATGGCTACCACCCCGACGCTTTTGCCGTCTTTACGAAAAACCTCCACCATCCGGTCCACCAGCGTGGATTTACCCGAACCGGGAGCGCCCGTTATCCCGATAATGTCGGCTCTGCCCGTATAGGGAAACAGTTCCTTCAGTATTTTGATGGCTTCCGGCAGGCGATCATCTACGTCCCGCATCAGTCTGGAGGCGGCCAGCACATCTCCCGCCAATATCTGGGTGGCCAAGCTTGTCATGTACCTGCTATATCCCGTTTATGTGAAAATTGATCGTCTGAATTCACTCCTGCAAATTCGCCAGAACGTTTGTCATTTAACCGAAAAAAAACGCTGAAGCAAGGAGTAATATTTCTTGCCCTTATGTAACTGGCGACGCATGCGTCGCCCCTACCCTAATTCTTCTCTAATTCTTCTTGACTCATAACACCCTTTCCATTAAAGTCCGGGGCCAAGAGGCGTCAACATTTTTTTAATTAGGAGTGTGAGCTACCGGTGCCGTTTAACGCCATTCCCGCAGCAGACTTTCTGAACAGGGAAAATGAGCTTGATTATCTGCAAGGCCTGTCCGCATTAAAGGAAAAAGCCCTGGGCGGCGACGTGTTCCTGTCAGGCGCCAGGGGGATGGGGAAGACTGAGCTTCTAAAACAGCTTTACCGCCCGCTCTTTTGGGAAGACCAGGTGACGCCATTTTACTATTCCTTCAAGACAGCGAACCTGAAGGGTACCTATTTTGCCAGGGACTATTTCACCAGATTTGTCAGACAATACATCTCCTGTGTAAAAAAGGACCCTTCCCTCGCCGACAATGCGGCTGAGCCGCTTGAGCGCCTTATGCCGGCGATATCTTCGCTCGGCTTATACTGGCTGAGCGATTGCATCGAAGATTTTCAGAAATATGTTCACAATAATGATTTTTACTGGCAGATGGTCGCTGCCATATCAGCCCCGGTTGTCGCCGCTCAAAAAAGCGGCAAGCCGGTTATCGTGATGCTGGACGACTTTGACGCGGCTTTACACCTCTATGAAACCAGCCTCGACGATGCGCACAATCTGATCAGCCTCTTCGCGGAATCAATGCGCAACAACCGCTGCCCGCACGTTATCACCGGCTCGGCGGAAGCGCTGGAGACTATTTTCAGCGACCATTCCCTCCTCGGGAAGACGGAAAAAATGCGCCTCGGTCCGCTTCCGGAAGACCTGGCCAAAAGGCTTTTCAGATCTCATCTTGCCAACCTGAAGATAACCTGCGCGCCGGGCGTGCAACTCCAGTTTTTGGATATATTGAAGGGAAACCCGCTTTATATCAGGAATATCGCCAAAGCTGCCGCAAAAATGCAGAAACAGGAGCTAACTGAAAAGGACCTGATCGAGTGTTACAGTTTTGAAGTTTCCGCCGGTGAAACCGCATTTTACTGGTCTTCCGTATTCAGCCGTTATGTCGGGAATGCGGCCGGAAGAAAGGCGATGCTTAAACTCCTCATGCACGCTGTTGAAAACGGGGGTATCGCCGACGGTGAAAGGCTCGCGATCGTATCCGGATTGGGCCGGACCGAAGCGGAAGCGATTATCGCCGTAATGGAGGCGGCAGGTATCATCCATAATCAGGAGGCGGTGCTCCAGGATCTCATCCGCTGTCTTTACGGGCAGGAAATAGAGGGCAGAGATGCCAACTATACCCGGGAAAAGATAGCAGAGAAATACATTGCGGCCCGGGAAGAATCATGCTTTGAGCTGGTGATTCCGATGAGTTCGAACGCAGAGCTCGTGGTTGCCAAGGCGGTGGAACAGATCGGCGTCAACATTAATCTCGATTCCGAGTTCCTGAATTATTTACAACTGGCGCTGATTGAGGTCTGCATCAATGCCATGGAACACAGCGGGAGTTACGAAAAAAAGGTCTTTCTTAAATTCATCACGAGATCAGACAAACTTGAGATAATAATAGAGAGCTCCGGCAGGCAGTTCTCTGCCGATTCGCTCCCGGAAGTTCCCGTGGCAGAGAAGCTGCGGCTGGGCGTGAAGAGGGGCTGGGGATTAAAACTTGTTTACTCGATTATGGACAGCGTAAAGATCGAGAGGGTAAACGATAGGACCAGAGTGATACTGACCAAAGAAATTAAAGACAAAGAGGTGCTTAAATGAAAACGATGCAGTTCAGCGTTACGTCGAGACTCGAAGGAGACACTGCGGTCATTTACCCCAAGGGATACTTAAACAATCTCTCGGGCGAAAGTATGGTCATCGAATGCGGCGCTTACATTGACAAGGGAATAACGAAGATCGTGGTTAATTTCAGCGAAACAGATCTGATCAATTCCATCGGCATATCGCTCCTGCTGCAGATCATTGAAGATCTAAGGAATATCAAAGGCACGATTTGCTGTACGAACATGTCCAAGTTCCTCCAGGACACCTTCGAGATGCTCGGTCTTATCCAATATATGCGGGTTTTCCCGGTCGAGAGCGATGCCTTAAAATACCTGAACACTGGAAAAGTATGAGCACAGAACTAAAAAAAGCGCTGTATAACATATCCGCCCTGGTAGATCTTGGGGAGGCCATAACGTCTGTAAATGATTTTCAGGAAAAGATACAGTCAACGCTTTATGTAATAACCGGCACATTTCTGGCGAACAAGGGCGCGATACTTTCTTATGACAAAGCGACAAACAGGCTAACTACTTTGATACAAAAGGGTTTCGCGCCGGCTGACCTGGCCCGCGTCAATCCCGAAGAGCTGATATCGCTCGGTAAAAACGAACCCTGCGTCATCGGCTATGACCCCGTCCCCACCGTTGCCGGGGCAGAGATACTGACTCCCCTTTGGGTAAGAGATGACTTTATCGGCGTTCTGCTGCTTTCGGGCAAGTTAACAGCCGGCCCTTATACCCTGGAAGAACTGGAACTGATCAATGTTATCGCCAACCAGATCGCGATCGTTATCAACAACCACGCCCTTTTCATGGATCTTTCGGACAAACTCGCTGAAAATCGCCGCCTCTACGAAGAGATGCGGCACATCTACCACGGCACGCTCCAGGCCTTTGCCGCAGCGATTGACGCCAAAGACGTTTATACGCAAAACCACTCCCACCGGGTCGCGAAATATTCAGCCGCCATTGCGCGGGAACTCGGCTGGAACGAGCACGATATAGAAGGCATCTACGTTGCCGGGTATCTCCACGACGTCGGCAAGTTGGCTATCAGTAACGAACTGTTGAACAAGGTAACACCCTTTACGCCGGAGGAATTTGCAGAAATAAGAAAACACTCAACCCTGTCCCACAACATCACGTCAAAGATAAAATTCCCCTGGAAGAACGTCCAGGATATAGTCTGGCACCACCACGAACGTCTCGACGGACACGGCTATCCAGAGGAGCTGGCGGAGGGTTCCCTGAGCGACGGAGTCAGAATTCTCACGCTTGCCGATTCGTTCGACGCGATGACTTCCCAGCGCCCCTACCGGAAAAGGATGTCTGTACAATCTGCCCTTGGTGAATTAAAAAGATGTCTGTTAAGTCAGTTTGACAACAAAATCATGCTCGTATTCTGCAAAGTTCTGGAGAAGGAAATAAAGGGCGAGCAGCCGGAGCCGGATATTCTGCCCCACCTTGACAGTGACTCGGACCTCTCGGTCATTTCCTCCATGCTGGAAGCGATCATACAGGAACTCTCGACGCAGCGAGACCTTTGCACAACCACATAAAACCAGCAATTATGTCATACCGGCGCAGGCCGGTATCCAGTATTATCAACCACTTTCTGGATTCCGGTTTTCACCGGAATGACGAACAAGGGAGTTACGCAAAGGTCTCGCAGCAACAAAGCACTAAACCCGGGGCGTGATGAATTTCAGCAGGTACAGTTGGGTCAGGATGATTTCGGCATTCTTCCTGATGGCGTTATTGTCCTTGCCGAGCGCCTTCAGTCGCTCGGCGCCCTCTTCCAGGCTCTTTATCTCCTTCCTGATTTCATCCATCATTTTATAACCTCTCTCTTATCATGGAAGCGTTTGGCCTTCAGGGCAAAACGCGGCAGGATCCCCGGAGCTTCGATCTTTACTTTACAGGTAAGATTCGTCTTGATTTTGTGTCTTTCCGTCAGACGCCGGGCCGACTCTTCGGCCGCCGCCGCACTCAGTTCCGGAGTAAATTCGATTCTCAAGGCAATCTCATCCATGATGTCTTCCCGCGTAACCACAATCTCATATTCGACAATTTCCGGGAATTCCGCCCGCACTAATTGCTCCACGGTCTTCGGAGAGAACAGCACGCCGCGGATCTTCCGGATATCATCCACCCGGCCGACAATCTCCATGAGCTTTCGCGACGTCCGGCCGCAACTGCAACTGTCCGGTCCCTTGATCGCCACATCCATGGTGTTGAAGCGCAGGACGGGGAAAGATCTCCGGCCGAGAGGCGTGATCACGATTACGCCCTGCTCACCCTCCGCCACCTCTTTGGAGAGTGTCTCGCGGTCGAGCAGCTCCACGAGGAAAAAGGGCTCGATAATATGCAGGCCGTCCTTGGCCTCGCACATGCCCGCAAAGCCGCAGGTCTCCGTGCTGCCGATATGATCAAAACAATGGCAGCCGTAGGTTTCCTCTATCCGCCGCCGCGTCGCCTCGGGCAGCGGTTCGCCGGCGCCCAGGATCCGTTCGATCCCCAGGGATTTCGGGTCAATGCCCATCTCCTTGGCTTCCTGGGCAATGTTGAGACAGTAGGTAGGCGTACCGGCCATGGCATTGGCCTTCAGTTCAATGATCTTGTTGATCCGGCCTTTGGTATCGAGGGCGCCGCCCGGGATTACTTCGCACCCCAATTTTTCGGCGGCATAGTGGGCCTCCCAGAAGGCGACGTAAATGTTATAGCCAAAGGGCAGGAAAAGCCTGTGCCGGGGCCGGAAACCGGCCATATAGAGGATATGACACCAGGATTCAACTCGCCACTGCCAGCTTTCATACGTTTCCGGGACATAAACGGGTTTCCCCGTGGTGCCGCTGGTCTGCCGGAAGGTGCAGACCTCCTCAATCGGCACGCCGAGGAGGCCGCCGTAGGGGAAGGGCTCGACGTTCTCCTGCCACTTCCTCAGCTCTTCCTTGTAGGTGAAGGGAACCTTCTTGATATCCTCCCTTGTTTTCAGATCGCCAACGTCAATCCCCTGCAATTTGTCCCGGTAGAGATTGGAATTGTTCTTGGCATAGGAGAAAATATTCTGGAAATAGGAAAACTCGATTTCATCCAGTTTTTCTCTCGGTAATGTTTCCGTGTAAGGATTCCAGTAGTTCATTGCTCATCACCTCCCTGGGGTTACAATAATACAATTCAGCAAAAAATAACACATTTTTTTTGACATTATCCGCCCTATTCTACCGTCAAATTATCTTGACATACCGGAATGCCGTCACCTATACTCCGCACAGTCGGCAGCAGGTTATCAAAGAAAGGGGCACATCCTACACAAAATTGAGGAGGTTAGTCATGGCTGAAACGGTGAAAAAAGGCAGGAAGGTGAAGGATTTCAATCTTAAGGACCAGAACGGGGCGGATTTTAATCTGGCCGGTTGCCAGGGGAAACGGGTGCTGCTCTCCTTTCATCCGCTGGCCTGGACGCCCATCTGCGCACAGCAGATGCAGTCCCTGGAGAAAAGCAAAAAGGCCCTGGACAAGCTCAACACCGTGGCCGTAGGCATCAGCATTGACAGCATTCCCTGCAAGGCAGCCTGGGCCAAAAGCCTGAAAATCAAAAGCACACGGCTCCTCGCCGATTTCTGGCCCCACGGGGCGCTGGCCAAATCCCTCGGAATTCTGCGGGTCGAAGGGTTTTCGGAAAGGGCCAACATCATCCTTGATGAAACGGGCAAGGTCAAGTTTGTTAAAGTATATCCGATCCGCGAGCTTCCCGATATGGAAGAAATCCTGACGGCCCTGAAGGGCTGACAAGATTTATTGACAAAGAACGTCCATATATTATAAACGCCATGGCCATGATCAATCATCGTCCTATTGGCGTATTCGATTCCGGCATCGGCGGTCTCACGGTCGTCCGGGCCCTGATGGAACGGGCGCCTTTTGAAAATATCGTTTATTTCGGCGATACTGCCCGCGTTCCCTACGGGATAAAGTCGGTGTCAACAATTACCAGTTACGCCCTGCAGATCACCGAGTTCCTGCTGCGGCAGGAGGTGAAACTGCTGGTTATTGCGTGCAATACGATGGCCGCCGTTGCCCGCGAGGCCGTGGCTGCCCTGTCGCCGGTGCCCGTGCTCGATGTGATTGATGCCGGCGCCCGGAGCGCCGTGGCAGATCCCAGCGCCCGGTCCCTGGGTGTCATCGGCACGCCGGCTACCATCAACAGCAACGCCTACGCCCGGGCCATTTACCGTTACGCGCCGGATGTCAGGATTTTTTCCCAGGCCTGCCCCCTGTTCGTGCCGCTGGTCGAAGAAGGCTGGCTGGATCATCCCGTGACGAGGCTGACGGCCCAGGAATACCTCGCCCCGGTGCTGGCGGAGCATATTGACACCCTGGTGCTGGGGTGCACGCATTATCCCCTGCTGAAGGCCACGCTCCGGGATGTTGTCGGACCGGATATCCGGCTCGTGGATTCCGCCGAGGCGATGGCCGCTGCCACCGCTTCCCTGCTCCTGGAAACAGGCCTGAGCAACCCTGACATCTTGCCGCCCGACTATCGGTTTTACGTGACCGATGTCCCGCTGCGCTTTCAGGCTATCGGGGAACGCTTCCTCGGGCGCGCCCTGCCGAACGTGGAACTGATCAAGTGGTGAAACCCTCGTGATGGAGCGCCATCACAAAGGACAACAGAAAATCTCCCCTGACCCCTCTTTGCCAAAGAGGGGGAATGGTAAGATCCCCCTTTCGTAAAGGGGGAAAAATAGTAAAGTCCCCCTTTAGCAAAGGGGGATTGAGGGGGATTTGAGGTTAATTTTCAGGTAAAGGGAGGAATTTATGAAGCAGTTTTTACGGCAGTTATGTTTATGCAGAAGAAGATAAGGAAGTTACGGAATTTAAAGCAGTTAAAGAAGTTAAGGATATCGGCGATCTATCCCGTGAAAAGAAGGCGTTCCGCAATTATTCCGGCCCAGCTTCGACTTCCGTAAGCTCTTTCTGCATGGAAGGGCAGGTATTTGTGATGGTGTCCGGGGATATTTCCAACTCCCAATCTATCATCCAGGTTCTCGAAGAGAAGAATGGTAAAGTGGCGCCCAAGAGATGCAAGTAAATTAAACTTACTAAGGAATTTCGCCTATGAAGGTACTCTTGATCGGAAACGGCGCGCGGGAGCATGCCATCGCTGAGGCAATCCTGCGTTCCTCTCATTCTCCCGCACTTTTCGCCTACATGAAGAGCAATAACCCCGGCATTGCCGCCCTGGCGGAAAGGGTAAAGATCGGCAGCTACAGTGACCTTCAGGCCATCCGGGACTGGGCAAAGGCCAGCGGCGCGGCTTTCGCGGTCATCGGCCCCGAAGATCCGCTGCAAAACGGCGTGGTTGACGTCCTTGCGGAAGTCGGCATCCCCTCCGTCGGTCCCACGAAAGACCTGGCGCGCCTCGAGACCTCCAAATCCTTCACGAGAAATCTGCTGGCCAAATATGGCATCCCGGGCAATCCCCGCTTCGGCAATTTTTCTTCCGCAGCCGGCATCGAGGCCTTTCTCGATCAAATGGAAGACGTCGTCATCAAGCCGGACGGCCTGACGGGCGGCAAGGGCGTGATGGTCCAGGGCGATCATTTCTCGTCCCGTCAGGAAGCCTTGGCCATCTGCCGCGCCATCCTGACCGAACACCCCTGGGTCACCATTGAAGAAAAAATGGAGGGCGAGGAATACTCCCTGCAATGTCTGACGGACGGAAAAACCGTAGTTGCCACGCCCCCGGTCCAGGATCACAAGCGGCGCTTCAACGACGACAAAGGCCCCAATACGGGCGGCATGGGCTCCTACTCCTGCGCCGATCACAGCCTGCCGTTTCTGAAATCGAAGGACATCGCGGCCGGGCTTGCCATCACGCAGCAGGTGGCAGACGCCGTTTACCGGGAAACCGGCCAGCGCTACCGGGGGGTTATGTACGGCGGCTTCATGATCACGAAGCAGGGCGTCCAACTCCTGGAATACAACGCCCGCTTCGGCGATCCCGAGGCCATGAATATCCTGCCGCTGTTGAAAACGGATTTTGGCGATGTTTGCCAAGCCATCATTGAGGGAACGCTGGACAAGATCAAAATTGAATTCGCCGCCCAGGCCACGGTCTGCAAATACATAGTTCCGCAAGAATACGGCCTGCCGCAGGGTGAGCAAGGCATCCCGGCGCGGGAGGAAAAAATTGAGATCGGCCCCCTGTCCGGCGCCCGACTGTATTATTCCTCCGTGGACAGCAGGGCCGATGGTTTGTATATGACCGCGTCGCGGGCCATCGGCGTCGTCGGCATCGCCAATGAACTTGCAGAAGCAGAAAAAATCGCAGAAACAGCAGCCAACGCTATCAAAGGGGCCGTCAGTCACCGTTCCGACATCGGCACCGAGGCGCTGATCGAAAAAAGGGTGAGGCATATCAAGGAAATACGGGGATGAACTCGTAAAAGATCGTCATACCGGCGGAGGCCGGTATCCAGTATTTTCGTAACGCATTGAAATTTCTGGATTCCGGTGTTTCCCCGTCAAGCAAGGACCAAACAGAGCACCGGAATGACGATTTTTGGGGCTCGTTTTTAGTCCCCCTTTGTAAAAGGGGGATTTAGGGGGATTTCCAATATTCGGTAAAATCTCCCCCGCCCCCTCTTTGATAAAGAGGGGAGAATTTTCCGAAGAAAGGCTGAGTATGAAACTAAATGAGATCAAAAGGGCGCTCGTCAGCGTCACCGACAAAACAGGCCTCCTGGAATTTGCCCGGGGATTGAGCGGATTCGGGGTGGAAATCCTGTCCACGGGAGGGACGGCGGCCCTGCTCCGAAAAAACGGCGTGTCCGTGACGGAGGTATCCGACTATACGGGATTTCCGGAGATGATGGACGGCCGCCTGAAGACGCTGCACCCGAAGATTCACGGCGGACTGCTGGCGATCCGGACCCAGGAAGCTCACATGGCGTCCGCTGAAAAAGAGCAGATCAAGATGATAGACATGGTGGTCGTCAACCTCTACCGCTTCGAGGACACGGTGGCGCGGGAAAACTGTTCCCTGGAGGAGGCCGTGGAGAATATTGATATCGGCGGCCCGACGATGCTGCGGGCAGGGGCCAAAAATCATCACTTCGTCACCGTCGTCACCGATCCCGCCGACTATCCGCGCATCCTGGCGGAGATGCAGGAGCGGGGCGGCAAAGTATCGGCCGCGACCAACTTCGCGCTCGCCGTCAAGACCTTCCAGCTCACGGCCAGGTATGACGGCGCCATCTCCAATTATCTGGGCACGATCAGCCCCGACGCCCCTGCCAGGACTTTTCCGGACACCTTCACCGTGCAGTTCGCCAAGGCCCAGGACCTGCGCTATGGCGAAAATCCGCACCAGCGGGCCGCCTTCTACAAAGAGACCGACCCTGACCTCTCCTCCCTGGCGAACGCCCGGCAGCTCCAGGGGAAGGAACTTTCCTACAACAATATCATGGACGGCGATGCGGCCTGGCAGATGGTTCTGGATTTCACGCTGCCCACCGCCGTGATCATCAAACATGCCAACCCCTGCGGCGCCGCGACGGCCGACGATATTACCGCCGCCTACCTCAAGGCGCTGCAAACCGACCCGGTCTCGGCCTTTGGCGGCATTGTGGCCCTGAATCGGACGGTGGATGGAAAGACGGCGGCCGAAGTCAGCAAACTCTTCCTGGAAATCCTCATCGCCCCGGCCTTCGACGCCGAGGCTATCAAAATACTGAGCGAGAAGAAGAACCTGCGCGTCCTTTCGATTCCTTCCACATGCACCAAAAGGGCAGCCGGGTTCGACTTCCGGCGCGTCGCGGGCGGGCTACTCATTCAGGATTGGAACCGGGAGGATTTTTTGATTACTCAGACGCATGTGGTCACCAAAAGGACTCCCACCGAAGCCGAATATCAGGGGCTGGATTTTGCCTGGCGCCTGGTGAAACACGTAAAGTCCAATGCCATCATCTATACGACGAAAGACCAGTTAGTGGGCGTCGGCGCCGGCCAGATGAGCCGCGTGGATTCGGTAAAGATCGCCCGCATGAAGGCGAACCTGCCTACGCAGGGATGCGTGCTGGCCTCCGACGCCTTTTTCCCGTTTCGCGACGGTCTGGACATGGCCGCCGAGGCCGGCATCACGGCCGTAGTCCAGCCCGGTGAATCGCTCCGGGACGCCGAAGTAATCAAGGCGGCCGACGAACACGGCATGGCCATGATCTTTACGGGAAAGCGACATTTTAAACATTAAGAACGCTTTTTAGTCCCCCTTTAGAAAAGGGGGACTTGCTGAAGAGGGGAGAAGTTGTGCTTAAGGCAATGACAAAGCAGGATGAGCGGAATTATAGATACCGCTCACGGTGAGCTTGTCGAACCATGATGAAATAACCGGAGAGGAATATGAAACCAAAAGTTACACCCGTAGTCAGCGTCGTTATGGGCAGTGATTCCGACCTGCACATCATGCAGGAAGCCATTAATATCCTTGACGCTTTCGGCATACCCAACGAATTATACCTTACCTCCGCCCACCGGGCGCCAGAGCGGACTACGGCCTATGCGGGCGGCGCGGCGGCACGGGGCGTCAGGATCATCATTGCCGGGGCCGGGGCGGCTGCTCACCTGGCCGGCGTTATCGCCTCGCAGACCACCCTGCCCGTGATCGGCGTGCCCATTGACGCAACCTCTCTCCGAGGCCTCGACGCCCTGCTTTCCACCCTGCAGATGCCGGGCGGGATACCGGTCGCGACCATGGCCATCGGCAAGCCGGGAGCAATGAATGCCGCCCTGATGGCGGTGCGCATCCTGGCGCTGACGGACAAAACCTTGGGCAAAAAACTGGACGCCTACGTGGAAAACATGGCTGGCGAGGTCGAAAAAAAGGGGAAAGCGATTAGCCCCCATGCCCGAGGCGGGCACGACGAAGGGTGAAAATACCATCTGTCATTCCGGACCAGATCCGGAATCCAGGTGTAAAGGACTGGATACCGGCCTACGCCGGTATGACGATCTATTTTCGTATAAACGGGAGGCCATGAAGCCGGAAATTTTCAAAATAGACGCCGATAATCCTGATCCGGCGCTCATCGCCAAGGCGGTAACCATCCTGAAAAATGGCGGAGTCATCGCCTTTCCCACGGAGACGTTCTACGGGTTGGGGGCGCACGCCGGCAATGCCGCGGCAGTGGAAAGGATATTCGCCATCAAGGGCAGGTCTTTCAGCAATCCCGTCTCTCTCATTATCGGTAATGACGAAAACCTGGCGGAACTCGTCCAGGAGGTGCCCCCGACAGCGAAAATATTAATGCAAGCCTTCTGGCCCGGCGCGCTAACCTTGGTCTTTCACGCCTCTGCCCGCATCAACCCCCGTCTTACGGCGGGTACGGGCAAGATCGGCATCCGTGTTTCCAGCCACCCGATAGCCGCCGCCCTCGCCAAAACCCTGGTATTTCCGATTACGGCAACGAGCGCCAACCTGTCCGGCGCCGCGGAATGTTCCACCGCCGCAGAAGTGATGGATCGCCTCGGAGAAAAAATCGCCGCCCTGATTGACGGAGGTCGCAACCAGGGAGGCGCCGGTTCCACGGTCCTGGATATGACCACGGACCCACCGGCGATACTACGGGAAGGCATCATTCCGGCCTCTATGATCTATGCCGTGATCGGAAAACAGAGTTATTGAATACTTCGCACTTTGGCGACCTCTTCAAAAGTCGTCATACCGGAGAAAGCCGGTATCCAGTTCTTTTGTAACGTGTTGAAATTTCTGGATTCCGATTTTCATCGGAATGACGATTCTCTTTGCCGGTTCAGGCTTGCAGCCTGAACCTTTTGTTAATGTTTTGGTTCAATCTGCAAGATTGAACCAGCCCAGGTGCCAAAAAATCCCCTCCCCCCCGGCGGGGGAGGGTTAGGGGGGGGGAGGTTATCATGAAATCAGCACATTGCAGCTTCACCCGCCCCCTAACCCCCGCCCGTCAAGGGTGGGGAAAATGATTTTTCATATTAAACAGGAGGTTACATGAAAAAAATATCAGTATGGACAATCGCACTAATGGGGTTCGTCATCGCTTTGCCTGCTTTGGCAGCGCCCAAGGAGACAGCGACCAAAAAAGACATGACCATCAAGCTGGGTATCATTGATACGGCGAGGATCATGAGGGAATCGAAAGCCGCGAAGAACGCGCAGGCAATTTTTCTTAAAGACCTGGAGGCCAAGCGCGGCACACTCGCGGCCAAGGATAAAGAAGTCCGGCTGCTGGAAGAGGAGTTGAAAAACCCGGACACGAAACTGTCGGCCGAAGAAAGAAACAGCAAAAACGATCAACTGGTGAAAGAAGCTCGCGAATTAAGCCGGTTGAAAAGCGATCTGGAAGAGGAATTAAAGAAAAAGGACGTGGCGCTGACGCAAAAACTGATTGGAGAACTCCGCGGGATAGTGAACGCCTTTTCCAGGAATGAAAACTATACCCTGATCCTGGAGAAGAGCGGTGTCGTAGCGTCCGATAATGCCATAGATATAACGGACAAAATCATTCAACTCTATGACGGACAGAAAAGATAAAGTTGATCGTCATACCGGCGTAGGCCGGTATCCAGTACCTTACTGCCTGGATTCCGGATCGGGTCCGGAATGACAGATGGGATTTTTATGTTTCGTTATTCGGAAAATTTCCGCTTGACTTGCAGGGGGGACTTTAGATAGGATGCAACCCTGCTGAACAATATCGGCAGTCTGTAGTCTGTAGGGTGCGTTAGCAAAGCGTAACGCACCGAAAATGCGGTTATCAAGGCGGGTTACGCTGCACTGATCTGCCCCACATTATTGAACCAGAGCCTCTTACTAAAGTGAGCCCCTATGAGAAAACGATCCCTGCCATCAATTTTATGTTTATGCGCTTTGTTAATATTTACAGCTTTCACCGCTTTTGCCGCCCCGGAGACGCCGCCCGGAGAGAAGCCCGACGGCATCCCCCGTTTTGATATCAAGAGTTACCAGGTGGATGGCAATACGCTTCTGGCCGCTGAAAACCTTGATTTGATCCTGGCGCCCTTTACCGGAACGGGCAGAGATTTCGGCACTGTGCAGGAAGCCTTGGATGCGCTGGAAAAGGCCTACCGCGACGAAGGCTTTTCCATGGTCTCGGTGGCGCTGCCGGAACAGGGATTAGCCGGCGGTGTCGTGCGACTGAAGGTCAACGAAAACCGCCTGGGGAAAATCGCCATAGAGGGAAACCGCTATTTTGATCAGGTCAACATTCGCCGGAGCCTGCCGGGGCTGAACCAGGGGCAGACCCCCAATCTCGATGCCGTCTCCCGCAGTCTCAGGATTGCCAATGAAAACCCTGCCAAAAAGGTCAATCTGCAATTACAAAACAGCGACAAGGCAAATGAAATTGACGCCAATATCGCCGTTAAAGACGATTCACCCTGGAAAATAGGCTTCACGGCCGATAACACAGGCGACAGGCAGACAGGCAATTCCCGCCTGGGTGTCCTCCTGCAGCACGCCAACCTATTCAACCGGGATCATCTCCTGACGTTACAAAATATCTGGTCTCCCGAGAAGGCGGACCAGGTCAGCATTTTCAGCCTTGGCTATCGGATCCCTTTATATTCGCCGGGGGCATCCATAGACGTGATCGGCGCTTATTCCAATGTGAATTCCGGCGCCATCACCGCCGCCACCTCGACCATGAACGTCAGCGGTAAAGGTACAATCCTGGGGCTACGTTACAACCAGAATCTCACGCGGATCGGAAGCTACGAGCATAAGCTGACTCTGGCCCTGGATTATCGCGCTTATGAAAACAATGTGGATTTATCGGGGATACCGTGGGGCTATAATGTCACGGTCCATCCCGTCAGCCTGACCTACGCCGGGACGTTTACTACGGATAAAATCAATGCCGGCTTTTATCTGACGGATTCGCAGAATCTGCAGGGCAATTGGGATAACCGGGACACCAACGCGGATATTGAAAATGCTCGTAAAAGCGTCGGCGCTCCGCGGGCTTATAATATTTTCCGTTACGGGGCGAATCTGTCCTTAGCCTTGGGTGCGGACTGGCAGGCGCGGGCGCTCGTTAACGGGCAATATACCGAAGACCCACTGGTGCCGGGTGAATGGTATGGGATCGGCGGCGCCAACACTGTCCGGGGTTTTTCGGAGCGGGCGTTTTCCAAAGATCGGGGATATTCAGGGAGTTTTGAGATATATACCCCCGACCTTAGCAAACCGTTGGGCGTGAAGGCCTTTCAATCCCGTTTACTGATGTTTTACGACCGGGGTTATGTTTCCCAAATAGACCCTTTGCCTGGCGATATTGTCAGTTATGAAATTGCCAGCTTTGGTCCCGGCCTGCGCATCACCGATGGCAAAAACTTATCCATCTCGGCCGATTGCGGCTTCGTGCTCGATCCGCCGGATGAAAGCACCACCCGCTGGAGCAGTGCCTGGCATTTGACGGCCAGTGTAATGTTTTAAGGATTAATGAAAATCTCCCCTAACCCCTCTTTGCCAAAGAGGGGAATAATATAGTCCCCCTTCAGAAAAGGGGAGAGGCTACATAATTTCCCCCTTTAGAAAAGGGGGAGTAAGGGGGATTTGATGCATTTTCAAGTGCAACCATGGATGCCCGACTTAAGCATCCGGGCATGACAAAGGTTTTGCAATGAGCATAATTGAGTAATACCGAAGGAGCTGGATATGAACACAAATCCGTGCAGAAAAAAGAGGCTTTTCATGATCGCCCACAAAATCGTTTCTATCATCACCCTGATTTTCTTCAGCGCGGGCACTGTCTTCGCCTTACCGACCGGGCAGCAGGTGGTAAACGGCCAGGCCAGCTTCATCACCCAGAGCAACAACCTCACGGTCACCAACAGCCCCAATGCAATCATCAACTGGCAGGGCTTTTCGATCAATAACAATGAAGCCGTCCGCTTTATGCAACAATCCAGCGCCAGCTCCGTCCTGAATCGCGTCACCGGCCAGGACCCCTCCCGGATTCTCGGCCTGCTGCAATCCAACGGCAAGGTTTTTCTCATCAACCCCAACGGCATCCTCTTCGGTCAAGGCGCCCGGATTGACGTAAACGGCCTCTTCGCCTCAACGCTTGCCATCAGCAATCAGGATTTCTTAGCGGGTAAGTTCAACTTTTCCGCTGGAGCTATCGCCGGATCAATCCAGAACCAGGGTACCATCACGACACCCGCAGGCGGCAAGGTGTACCTGATCGCCCCGGATATCGAAAACAGCGGGATTATCAATACCCCGCAGGGCGAAGTGCTCCTCGCAGCAGGCCATAGCGTCCAGTTGATAGATTCCCTCAACCCCGACATCGCAGTCGTCGTGAGCGCGCCTACGAACAAGGCAGTAAACCTCGGCCAGATCGTCGCCCAAAGCGGCAAGGTGGGGATTTACGGTGGGCTCATATTGCAGAAGGGTATTGTCAATGCCGACAGCGCGGTAGTCGGAGAGGACGGAAAGATATTCTTAAAGGCGACGAAAGACGTAACACTTGATGCCGGCGGCACAACCAGCGCCAACGGCCCTCAGGGCGGGCAGATAAAAATTCAGAGCCAATCGGGAACGACGCTGGTATCCGGCACAGTCACCGCCACCGCCAATGACGGCAAAGGCGGGAATATCCAGATCCTCGGCTACCATGTCGGATTGATTGATAGCGCCCGGGTAGATTCCTCCGGCAGAACCGGCGGTGGAACCGTGCTCATCGGCGGCGATTATCAGGGTAAAAACCCTGCCGTCCAGAACGCCGCGGCGACCTATCTCGGCATGGATGCCGTAATCAAGGCCGATGCGACGGAGACCGGCGACGGCGGCAAGGTCATCGTCTGGGCAGATAATACCGCCCGGGCCTATGGAAACATCAGTGCCAGGGGAGGTTTGCTGTCAGGGGACGGCGGTTTTATCGAGGTATCGGGGAAGCAATACCTTGATTATCAGGGGGTGGCCGATCTTCGGGCGCCAAGGGGGAAAGCAGGCACGCTGCTGCTTGACCCGACGGACATCTATATTGACGAAACACAGCCGGAAAGCGGCCTATCTCATAACGGCGCTACCCCTCCTCCATATTTTTATGACTCTACCGTTAGCGGGGCCAGTACCTCGTATATTAAACCCTCCACGATCGTTGGCAACTTGGGCATCGGCAATGTAACGATTACGACGGCAGGTGGAACAGTGACGCCGCCAAATGGTGGTGACATTACCGTATCAAGTCCGATAACTTGGAACGCCAACAAGCTGACCCTCACCGCGGTCAATGACATCAATATCAACGCTGTGATGACCGCCAAAGACACGGCCAGCCTCGATCTTCAACCAGGCAGCAGCAAGGTCAATATCGGCTTCAACCCTGACGGCTCTTTCAAGGGACGGGTTGATTTCTTCCAAGCTGATGGCATTACGCCACATTCTGGCATCGGTTTTCTCACCATCAACGGTACTGGCTACACCGTCATCAACAGCTTGGGCGCGGCGGCGGATGCGACGACAGCACCGGGCACGGCCACTTTGCAAGGTATGGCGGCGGCGGCTAATCCATCCGGCCACTATGCCCTCGGCAGCAACATTGACGCCATAGCGACATCAACCTGGAATTCCAACGGCAGCGGATATTACGGCTTCATGCCTGTCGGCGACAGTGGTTATCCCTTCGACGGCACTTTTGACGGGCTTGGCCACACGATCACCGGCCTCTATATCAATCGCCCCTTAACTGACAATGTGGGTCTTTTCGGATACCACAGAGCTGCCGTGACTATTCGGAATGTCGGGCTGGTAAACGTGAATATTACCGGCCAAGACAACATCGGCGGCTTGGTGGGTTATAATGATAATGGAAGCATCGCCAATTCCTACAGCACGGGTACGGTGAGCGGCGCCTACTATGTCGGCGGCTTGGTGGGTTATAATGATAATGGAAGCATCAATAATTCCTACAGCACTGGCAATATAACCGGCAGCTTTGCCGTTGCCGGCGGGTTGGTAGGCTACAATGACTATGGCACCATTACCAATTCCCACAGTGCTGGTGAAGTAACTGGCAGTTATGATGTCGGTGGACTGGTGGGGTACAACGCTGGTTCCATTAGCAATTCTTACAGCACTGTGAATGTAAGTGGTATGGGTACAGGCGAAGATTATGTCGGCGGCCTCGCAGGCGCAAGCGAGGGCAGTATCAGTAATTCCAACAGCGGCGGCAACGTAAGCAGCACGGGTTATTATGTCGGCGGCCTTGTGGGAAAGATTTATTCAGGAAGCAGCATCAGCAATTCTTACAGCACGGGGGCGGTAACAAGCACCGGCAGTTCCTACACCTACAGCACGGAAGGGGGGGGGCTGGTTACCGTAATCGGCAGTTATGGCGGTGGCCTAGTGGGATCTAATGATTATGGCACCATCAGCAATTCTTACAGCACAGGTGCGGTAACCGGGGTCTCCTATGTCGGCGGTCTGGTAGGGTATAATGCTTCCGGCTCCTCCATCAGCGATTCTTACAACGAGGGGACAGTAACGGGAACCGGCGATTATGCCGGCGGCCTAGTGGGGTATAGTTATGGCAACATCAGCAATTCCTATAACACGGGAGCGGTAAATGGCAGCACTAATGTCGGCGGCCTGGTGGGGTATAATGATGGCACCATCAGCAATTCTCATTACGACATCGACAACGTCTTGATCAACGATGGCCATTATGTAACTGAAGGCGGACTCTATGCGTCGCAATACCTGAACTGGAAAAACAGCACCTACGCAACGCTTGAAATCACCAGCTACAGCGCCAGCCTTCCATTGGTCAGCGGCTACTACACCATCTCCGGCACCCCGGGACTGCAAGACATGCTGGGTTTCGTGGACAACCCGAGCTACAAGTTCCGACTGACGACCAGCATTGATCTGGCCACCTTGCCCGGCTGGTACATTCCGGTTTTTGCGGCCGGAGCGGAGTTTGACGGCGCCGGGTCCACCTTGTACAATCTGTCGGTAAACCAGCCTTTCAATGACAACATCGGATTCATCGGGAGGTCGCAATTTGGCAGCTTATTGACCGGCGTGGAGCTGACCAACGTCAGCGTGACGGGACGGAACAACGTCGGCGGCTTGGTGGGGAAAAATTTGAGCATCATCACCAGTTCCTATAGCACAGGCACGGTAAGCGGCACCAACTACGTGGGCGGGCTGGCGGGGTATAATAGCGTTTATGGCAGCATCAGCACTTCCTACAGTGAGGGTGCGGTAAGCGGCAGTACTAATGTTGGCGGGCTGGTGGGGTATAATGCTTCCGGCGGCGAAATCAGCTATTCTTACAACGGGGGAGCAGTAACGGGAACGGGCGGTTATGTCGGCGGCCTGGTGGGGTATAGTTATGGCAACATCAGCAATTCCCACAACACGGGTGCGGTAAGCGGCAGTACTAATGTTGGCGGGCTGGTGGGGTATAATTATGGTGGTTATGGTGGTTATGGTGGTTATGGCGGCATCAGCAATTCCTACAGCACGGGGGCGGTGATCGGCAGTACTAATGTCGGCGGCCTAGTGGGGTGGAATGATGGCAGAATCAGCAACTCTCACTACGACATCGACAACGTCTCTATCAACGATGGCCATTATGTAACCGAAGGCGGGCTCTATGCGTCGCAATACCAGAAATGGGTTGACAGCAGCTACGCATCACTGGACATCAACAACTACCCTTCACTGTCTGCCGCTGGTTATGGCGGCTACACCATCAGCGGCACCGATGGACTCAAGGACATGCTGGGTTTCTTGGACAACCCGAGCTACACGTTCCAACTGACGGATAACATTGATCTGACCGGCTTGCCAGACTGGCACCTACCGGTTTTTAACGGCGCCTTTGTCGGCACCGGGGTCACCTTGTCCAATCTGTCGGTGAACCAGCCTTTCAATGACAACATCGGATTCATCGGGCGGTTGAATTCCGGCAGCACCTTGACCGGCGTGGGACTGACCAATGTCAGCGTGACGGGACGAAACAACGTCGGCGGTCTGGTGGGGTATAATTATGGCAACATCAGCAATTCCCACAACACGGGTGCGGTAAGCGGCAGTTCTAATGTTGGCGGGCTGGTGGGGTATAATTATGGCAGCATCAGCGATTCTTACAACACAGGGGCAGTAACGGGAACCGGCGATTATGCCGGCGGCCTGGTGGGTAATAATTTCGGCACCATCGGCAATTCCTACAACACTGGGGCGGTAAGCGGCAGTACTAATGTCGGCGGCCTGGCGGGATGGAATAATGGCACCATTATCAACTCTCACTACGACATCGACAACGTCACTATCAACGATGGCCATCATGTAACCGAAGGCGGGCTCTATAGTTCGCAATACGCGGCCTGGTTCCCATCAAAGACGCTGCCCTCCATCGACTACTACTTCGCGCTAGACGCGCTAGCCGGTGATGGCTACTACACCATCGTCAACCCCCAGGGACTCAAGGACATGCTGGGTTTCGTGGACGCTGGCTACAGCTTCCGACTGACGGGAAACGTTGATCTGACCAGCTTGCCCGGCTGGCACCTACCGGTTTTTAACGGCGCCTTTGACGGCTCCGGGTTCACCTTGGCTAATCTGTCGGTAAACCAGCCTTTCAATAACAACATCGGATTCGTCGGGCGGTTGGATTCCGGCAGCACCTTAACCGGCGTAGGGCTGACCAATGTCAGCGTGACGGGACTTAACAACGTCGGCGGTCTGGTAGGGTATAATGCAGGCGCCATCACCAGTTCCTACAGCATGGGTGCAGTAACCGGGATATCCTCTGTCGGCGGTCTGGCAGGGTCTAATGACGGCACTATAAGTAACTCCTACAGCGCAGTCACGGTTACCGGAGACTACTCCGTCGGCGGTTTGGTGGGGGTTAATGATGGCAGCATCAGCGGCAATTCCTACAGCACGGGCACGGTAAGCGGCATCGAATACGTGGGTGGGTTGGTGGGGGAGAATTATAGCAACATCGCCAATTCCTACAGCACCGGGGCGGTAACCGTAGCCGGCAGTTATGGCGGCGGCCTGGTGGGATCTAATGATTATGGCACCATCAGCAATTCTTACAGCACCGGGGCGGTAACCGTGGCCGGCAGTTATGGCGGCGGTCTGGTGGGGTATAATTATGGTTATGGTGAATATTACAGCATAGAAAATTCCTACAGCACGGGGGCGGTAACCGTAACCGGCAGTTATGGCGGCGGACTGGTGGGGTGGAATGAGAGCTATGGCATCAGCAACTCCTTCTGGGATAAGACAACAGCAGTTGATGTGGTGAATGGCATCGGATATGATGCTGATGTTTCAGGGCCCAGCAACTCCAACGCCACAGGTCTGACGACCGCCCAAATGATGCAACCGTCAAACTTCGAGGGGTTTGACTTCACCCCCAGTACAGGTGTCTGGTGGATGTCCAGCGGTAACACGCGCCCCTTCCTGCGCTCGGAGTGGAGCGCGAATATTACCAATGCGCACCAGTTGCAGTTGATGGCGATGGACCTCAGCGCGAGCTACACCCTGGCTGGCAACATTGATATGAGTGAACTTAAGAAGGCGCCCGGAATGTGGAATACCTCAACCGGCTTCGTGCCTGTCGGGAACAACGTTGACCCCTTTACCGGCACCTTCGACGGCCTTGGCCACACCATCACCGGCTTGTACATCAACCGCCCGGCTGAGTACTATGTCGGACTATTCGGATACCACGCCCCTATTCTTACTACCATTAAGAATGTTGGGTTGGTCGATGTAGATATCACAGGCGACACCAATGTCGGCGGACTAGTCGGTTATAATTATGGTTATTATGGTTCTGCTAACGTCAGCAATTCTTACAGCACGGGGGCCGTTATCGGCAAAACGAACGTCGGCGGGCTGGTCGGATATAATTATGGTTACGCTGATATGTATGATGGTTCTGCTAACATCAGCAATTCTTACAGTACGGGGGCCGTTACCGGCATCACGAACGTCGGCGGGTTGGTCGGATATAATTATGGTTATGGTTATGGTGGTTACGGTGGTTACGGAATTGCTGACATCAGCAATTCCTACAGCACGGGTGCGGTAACCTTAACCGGCAGTTATGGCGGCGGCCTGGTGGGGTCTAACAATGGCGGCGCCATCACCAGCAGCTATTGGGACACAGAAACCTCCGGATGGTCAACCAGCGCAGGCGGTACAGGCCTGACGACGGCCCAGATGATGCAGCCTTCAAATCTCGGCGGTTCGAATCCCGAGTCTCCCTGGGGTATCGTGGAGGGCATATCCTATCCCTACCTCACATGGCAGTTCAGCGGCACGCCACAGATTATCTCCGGCAAGGTTGATGTGACCACCGGAGCGGGAAAGACAATTCAGACAGCGGTCAATGGGTCGCCTTTTGCGGCGGTTTCAACAGGAGCGAACGGCTTTTATTACTTTGCCCTTCCCGGCAATTCTGTTGCCAGCGGTAGCGCGCTTCTGGCATATATTTCCGGAGATACCGTGAAGAGCGCTTCAGTCTATCTCTCCAGCGGGACACATATCACCGATCTCTCCCTTGCCTCCAACACCGTAACCGCCAGCGGCGGGGCAATCTCCAACACCACGTTCGGGACCGCCAAGGGAGCTCTTGATTCCACCGATATCCCTTACACTTTTTCCGGCAGCAACCTGACGCTGAATAGCGGCTTTAGTTTCCTGACTCCGGCGGGGTTGAGCTATTCCCTTGACGGCAATATAACAACGACGAATGGATCGCAGACTTACAACGGCCCGGTAACGCTTGCGTCGAACGCGGTGCTGACAAACGCCGGCACAGGCGGCAATATCAGCTTCGGCGGTGCAGTGACGGGAACAGGCAGCAACCTTACCCTGAACACCACCGGCACGGTCAGCCAGACGGCGCCGATTACGGTGGCAGGGCTGGAACTGCTGGGAGCAGGCGGGACATACAATCTGACTAATGCGGGTAACGCCGTAACGACGTTGGCAGGAAATACGGGCACGGTTGATTTCACAAACAGCGCCGGAATTGATATTGGAACGGTAAATACAGCCGGCCTTGCGACCAGTGGAGATCTTACGCTGAACAGCGGCGGGGCGATCACTCAATCTGCGCTTCTTCAGGTATCAGGCGCCGCGACGTTTAATGCCGGTTCAGGAAATGACATCACATTAACGAATGCAGCCAACAACTTCAGCAGCGTCGGGATTACGAGCGGAAATAACGTCTCCCTGACAGACACCGACGCCCTTGCCCTGAACACCTCCAACGTGAGCGGGGCGCTGGGCGTGACTACAGGCGGCAATATCACCCAGAACGGCGCCCTTGCAGTTACCGGCGCAGCCACCTTTGACGCCGGTTCAGGCAATGACATCACCCTGACGAATGCCGGCAACAACTTCACCAGCGTTGGAATCACGAGCGGAAGGAACGTATCCCTGACAGACACGGGCGCCCTTGCCCTGAACACCTCGACCGTGAGCAACAGCCTGAGCGCGACGGCGGAAGGCGATATAACGTTGAACGGGCTTGTCACTGCCGGTACGGGCGAAGGTACGGGGGATGTAACCCTAAACTCCTCCGGCGGCGCGATTATCAACGGCAGGGGCAGTTTGACAAGTATCTCTGCAGAATCTCTCTTCGCCTATGCAGCCAACGGCATCGGCAGCAGCGATCCGCGTGATCCTCTCATGACCGAAGTGCACAATATCACTGCCGTTAATACCACCTCCAACAACATCGACATTGATAACACCGGCGTCCTCAACGTAAGCGTTCTCAGCAACGTCGGAACAGGAAACGTCCTTCTCCAAAATATCGGTGGCATCACCACCTATACAGACACCATTACCTCATCATGGGGCACTGTTTCCATGACCGCTCACAGCCCCCTTACGATCGGCTCCGGCGGCGTTTCAGCTTACGGCAGCATATCATTGGCGGCCTCAGGTTCTAGTAACCTTACAATCGCTGGAAACATAGCGTCATCAAATGGGAATATCAGCCTGATGGCGCCCGGTGGCAGTATTGCCGTCAGCCCCGGTATCAGCTTGAGTGCCCCGAATGGCACGGTTACGCTGAATACCAGTACCAACGATTTGTCGGTTGTCGGCAATAACACGGCTACCGACAATACGGTATCTTCACTGATAACGGCGATGGGAACCATAAAGTCGGATGAAAGTGGCGATGATGAAGATGCACGCAAGAAGAAAAATAAGGAAGGCGGAGAGCAAAAGACCGATGAAAAGAAAATGGACGACGACAAGAAGTATTGTAATTAGAGGCAACTGCTCTTCTTTAATGTTAGGGTTCAATCTGCAAGATTGAACCAGCGACAAATCTCCCCTAGCCCCTC
>JAPLJV010000040.1 GCA_026388415.1 Deltaproteobacteria bacterium
GGCGCCGCGCGAATCAGCAAGCAGGCAACTATCAGGCAGGAGCCTCAGGACTTCCCCAATCCGCCTGACTTGATGCGCCAACATATCGATCAAGCTGTAGCTTAGCTCCGCCGTTGCCGTCGCGCGCAGCGCGACGGCAACAATTAATATACATAATACCTAATTCCGCTGTTTTTTCAACAGCGACATTGATTTAATGAGTAATTATCTACGCGAAATTTTATTTAAAAGCAAATAATTATTAAATAAAATATTATTGACATCTTACTTAAAAAGTGTTTATTATCTGCAAAAGCGTAACGCGTATAATCAATGATTATTGGCAAATAATGGCCGGGTTCAACTATTTCATCATCAGGAGCACCAGATGAATCATATTTTGCCGGAGTTTCAAAAGTTTATTGCCCAGCGCAAACTGGCGGCGGAAAACCAGATCCCTTTTTACGCTAACTGGGCAAGCAAGTTCTTGCAGTTTTCCAATTCACGGCAAGACAAACCATTGGATTTAAGAATCCAAATGTTTCTTGATGTTCTGAAGCAGGACAAGAAACTGCAGGACTGGCAATGCACACAGGCCGATAACGCTCTCAAGCTGTATATTCATCATTTCCTGGCGGGCAATACATCGGTGCTGTCACCCGCTACGGAAACTGCACCCGAAAAAAAATATCCCGACGCCAAAACAGTGCAGGAAAAAATTCGCGAAATTTTGCGCATCAAGCATTATGCCTATAGCACGGAAAGAACTTACATAGACTGGTTCCTGCGTTTTCATGCCTACCTGACGGGCGTAAAAAATAAAGATTGGGAAACTACAGGCGCTGATGAAGCGGATGTCCGGGATTTTCTGGGGCACCTGGCGATCAAGCAGCGGGTGTCGTCCTCTACTCAAAATCAGGCGTTCAACGCGCTGCTGTTTTTGTTCCGCGAGGTTCTCAAAATTGATCTGCATGATCTAAGTAAAACGGTGCGGGCCAAAAGAGGCCCCAAGTTGCCTGCAGTTCTGACGCAAAATGAAGTACTCGGCCTGCTGGAGCATTTATCCGGCAGGGAACTTCTGCTGGTTCATATCCTCTACGGCACGGGCATGCGGCTGATGGAGGTGGCCAGACTGAGGGTTCAGGATATTGATTTCGGATTGAATTCCGTTATTGTCCGGGCAGGTAAAGGCGATAAAGACAGAATAACGGTTCTTCCGGATGCTGTTAAAAATAAACTTCAAGAGCATCTGGACGCAGTCAAAAAAATTCACGAGCAGGATTTAGCCAAAGGTTTTGGCGAGGCCTATCTGCCGGACGCTCTCGAAGGAAAATATCCGAATGCCGTCACAGAATGGCGCTGGCAGTATGTCTTCCCCGCCGCGTCACTCTCCGTTGATCCGCGATCCGGCAAGGTGCGCCGTCATCATATCAGTCCCAGCTCCATTCAGAAAGCTGTTGCGGCCGCGGTCAGAAAGGCCGGCATTCCGAAACACGCCACTGTGCATACGTTACGTCACAGTTTTGCCACGCATTTACTGATGAACGGAGTCAATATTCGAGAGGTTCAGGAGCTTCTCGGCCACAAGAATGTTGAGACAACGATGATCTATACCCATGTGCTGCGCAATATGTCGAAAGCACCGCAAAGCCCTCTCGATACGCTTTTAAAAGCAGATGGAAAAAAAGGATGAGGGTTTGCTCGATTGTAAAAAAGGTAAACAATTTTGTTATCATGCCCTCGGGGGCCTGTCCGTGCGGGTCAGTTCAACGCGTTGAACTGACTTAAAATAATGATATAATTAATTAAACAAGCATATGCCTTTTCATTTGCCTGCCAATTTTTTGCCCCGTTTTTCTGCCTCGGCAGCGGCTGTTTATTGCGCCATTGTCTGAAATTTGGTCTCGATGGTCTGCTTGAGGTTTTCCAGGGCACTGGCGAAGCTGTCCCCGGAATTCATACTTCGTACTTGAATGGAAGGATTCCGTGTGTCATAATAATCTACGTTTATCAAAGAGAATGAAAAAGGGGCAGCCTATGATCAGCATTACACCTGAAGAGGTCATGAAATTATCCCGTAATTTCATGGAGAGCCGTATCCTGTTAACCGGAGCGGAGTTAAATATCTTTGACCTGCTGAAAAAAACCTCCCTAACGGTTCAACAAATATCAGCAAGGCTCAGTACCGATATCAGAGCCACGACTATTCTATTAGACGCTCTTGCCGCGATGGGCCTGCTTGTAAAGAGCAACGAATCATATCAATGCACTCCCTCACTGGCCCCGTATCTTTCTGATAGTGATCCAAATTCAATCTTGCCCATGATCCTTCATGCCGCCCATCTCTGGGACAGATGGGCCAATTTGACGGATATAGCTAAGGGAAAAACTCCATCGGGCGCCGATAGAGATTCTTCTTTCAGCGGCCATGAATTAAAATCCTTTATAGGAGCGATGCACACAGTTTCCGGCTCGCGTGCGGGGGAAATTATCAAAGGAATAAATCATGATCGCTCCAAGTTCCTGCTTGACTTGGGGGGAGCATCGGGCACCTATACCATTGCATTTCTGAAAAGCTCACCCGCAATGAAAGCGACTTTGTTTGACCTGCCCGAAGTCATCGAACTGGCCCGGGAACGGCTGGAAGAAGAAGGAATGCTTAATCGGGTCACTCTTGCAGGCGGCGATTACCTGCGCGATGAAATTCCTCAAGGTCATGATCTGGCTTTTCTGTCAGCAATTATCCATTCCAATAACCCGGAGCAAAACCTTGACCTTTACAAAAAGGTTTTTCGTTCCCTGATCCCGGGCGGTAAGGTCATTATCCGGGATCATGTCATGGAACCGGACAGAACCCGCTCGGAAGCGGGAGCAATATTTGCGGTCAACATGCTCGTTGCCACTAAAGGCGGGAGAACGTATACCTTTGATGAAATCAGTACCGGTCTATCGCAAGCTGGTTTTCATAACATCCATTTACTCAACAAATCTGATAGAATGGAAGCACTTGTGGAAGCATTCAAGCCTTAAACCTGCCGTAAGGGAAATTATTAAAGTGGCGTTGTCCGGGATTCAATAAATTTAATTGACATCCAAAACTGTTCTCCCTATACTCCGCCCGGTTAAAACATAAGCCTTGTCAAATAAAGAAATTACTGCCGGTTGGTGCAAGTGGATATCAGTCTTGAGGGAATTGTTGTAATTGTCGGCAACTACGGGAGCGGGAAAACGGAGATTTCCGTAAATCTGGCGGCAGAGAGAAGGCTGACCGGCCTGGAGGTCAGCATTGCCGATCTTGATCTGGTCAATCCCTATTTCCGGGCGCGCGAGGCGAGGAAACAGCTTGCCGCGCTGGGTATTAAAGTCATCTTGCCCGCAGATAGATACCTGCAGGCCGACCTGCCGATATTGAGCCCGGCGGTGGCCGGACTGCTTCGCAGACCCAGCGGACTTACCATCCTCGATGTGGGAGGAGATAAGGTCGGGGCAACCGTGCTGGCGTCTCTGGGCGATGCCATGAAAGGGCATCCCTTCCGCATGCTGCAGGTGATCAATCCTTTGCGGCCCTTTACGGATAATTTAAGCGGGTGCATGAGGATGAAGGATGAAATAGAGCAGGCTTCCCGCATGCCGGTAAGCGGTATCATCGGGAATGCCAATCTGATTGATGAAACAACCGCTGATATCATCTATGAAGGGTATGACTTTGTAATGGAGGTATCCCATAAAAGCGGTCTTCCCCTGGAATTCATTACTGTTTCTGTCGGGCTCGAGGATGAAATTGACGGGGAGCGTTTCTCATGCCCCCTCTTGGTTTTGCACAGGCAGCTTGTTCCGCCTTGGAAAAAAGCCGCCCTGTTGTAAGTCGTGGTTAAGGAGTTTAGATGAAATACGAATATTTTATTGAGTTTGACAGATGCAAGGGGTGCGGTTTGTGTATTGACGTGTGCCCGAAGAAAGTTCTCGCTATCTCGCCGGAGGTAAATACAAAAGGATATTTCCCCGCTTACCAGGCCCGTCCCGAGGATTGTGTTTATTGTTCAACCTGCTGCATTATGTGCCCCGATGCGGCAATCAGCATAGCGGATGCTGCCGATAAGGGGAAAACCGTGGTAAAGGAGTAGGAGGAGATACATGGGCAAGATTTTAATGAAGGGGAACGAAGCGATTGGTGAGGCCGCCATCAGGGCCGGCTGCTTGAACTACTTTGCCTATCCCATTACTCCCCAGTCCGAGGTGGCGGAATACCTTTCCCACCGCCTGCCGGAAATCGGCGGTGTTTTTCTGCAGGGAGAAAGCGAGGTAGCCGTCGGGTATATGCTTTTTGGCGCGGCCGGTTGCGGGGCCCGCGTATTTACGACTTCCTCCAGCCCCGGTGTCAGCTTGATGAGTGAAGCCATAAGCTATCTGGCCGGCGCCCAGTTGCCGGCGGTCTTTGTCAACATCATGAGAGGGGGACCCGGACTCGGAGGAATACTGCCGTCGCAGGGCGATTATTTTCAAGCGACCAAGGGCGGCGGCCACGGCGATTACCATCTGCTCGTCATGGCGCCGGCCAGCGTTCAGGAGGCGGCGGAAATGGTCATGCGGGCCTTCCCCCTGGCGGAGAAATACCGGAATCCCGTCATGATTCTCGGAGACGGATTGATCGGGCAGATGATGGAACCAGTTGAATTTCCGGAGCGCCTGAAGTCAGAACCGAGCAACAAAGATGCCTGGGCCACAAACGGGATGGGTATGAGAAAGAGCAGCAAGCGCAATCTGGTCAAATCTCTCTTTCTGGATGCCGTGGAACTAAATAACAACAACCTGGTCCTGAAGGAAAAATACACCCGCATGAAGAGCGAGGAAATAAGGTACGAAAAATATAATATGGATTCCGACTATCGGATGTTTATCGTCAGCTTCGGCACTATGAGCCGGGTCTGCCGTACGGCCATTGATAGCCTGAAGGAAGAAGGGATTGAGGTAGGCATGATCAGACCCCAGACCCTCTTTCCGTTTCCGGAGGAGGCGGTTTCCGCCGCTGCCTCGAAAAGCGGCTGCACCATGGCCTTGAGCATCGAAATGAACATGGGCCAGATGGTTGAAGATGTGGAGAGATGTGTGCACGGTAAATGCCCTGTCGAGTGGTTTGGCAAGTGCGGCGGGGAAGTGCCGACGCCGGAAGAGATAATGGATGTGGTGAAAGGCTTTCTGGCTCAGAGCCGATGAAACAGGAGTAAAAAAACAATGGGAAAAACATTCCAGAGACCAGAATCTCTTACTGAAGTTGACACTCACTACTGTCCCGGCTGCACCCACGGGATTGCCCACCGGCTTATCGCGGAAGTTATTGATGAGCTGGGCATAGTAGGACGAACGGTTGGCATTGCCCCGGTAGGTTGTGCAGTGCTGGCCTACAACTATTTTACCTTTGATTTTCAGGAAGCGGCCCATGGCCGGGCGCCGGCCATGGCGACAGGGATAAAAAGGGTGCGCCCCGATCTCATGGTTTTTACTTATCAGGGAGACGGCGATCTGGCCAGCATCGGTATGGGCGAGATTATTCATGCGGCCAACCGGGGAGAAAAGTTTACGACTATCTTTATCAACAATGCCGTTTATGGCATGACGGGCGGCCAAATGGCGCCGACCACCATGCCGGGCCAGCGCACGACAACTTCTCCGTTGGGCCGTGATGTCAATGATGTCGGCATGCCGATCCAGATGGCCGAACTGCTTTCGTCCCTGCAGACTCCGGCCTATATTACGAGGCAGACGATTATTAAACCCAAGTATGTAGTCAAGGCCAAGAAAGCCATTAAAACGGCGTTTGAATATCAATTGGAAGGCCGGTGTTTCAGCTTCGTGGAACTCGTGAGTACCTGCCCGACAAACTGGGGGCTTACTCCTGTTGAAGCCGTGAAATGGGCGGAAGAAACCCTGCTTCCTTATTACCGGCTTGGCGAATTTAAAAACCCTGGTCATGCGGAAGGGGGAGGGGGCTTTGATGCAAAATGAAGTAATGTTTGCGGGGTTCGGCGGGCAGGGGATACTTTTCAGCGCCAAGATTCTGGCGCATGCGGCCCTGGAACAGGGCTTTGAAGTAGTGTGGATTCCTTCTTACGGCGCGGAGATGCGCGGCGGCACAGCATATTGCATGGTGGTGATCAGCGACCGGCCCATAGGTTCCCCGATCGTCAGGAATCCGCTGCATCTGGTGGCCATGAACCGGCCTTCACTGGAGAAATTCGCGCCCGTGGTTAAATCCGGCGGTGTGATAATGATCAACAGCTCTCTTATCTCCTGTGATGCGGGTCGGCAGGATGTAGATGAAATAAAGATCCCCGTTAACGATATGGCAATTGCAATCGGCAACAGCAAAGCCGCCAATATTGTTGCCCTGGGAGCATTTGCCGCCCGCAGCAAAATGGTGGATTTCGAAATTCTGCAGGAATGTGTCAAGGCGGAATTCGCCTCTAAAGCAAAACTGATTCCCCTGAACATGGCCGCCCTGGAAAAGGGAAGAGAGGCGGCCGAGGCCTACCGACCACCATCCCACGTATATAATTGACTAAAGTTCCTTGGATAAACTGCCAATTAAGGTTCAGTAACAGGATTTTTCTCGATCCGGCGAAAACGGTCGGGAATTGTGTAATCAACTTCTTCGGGGTGGTGCTCAAAAATCGGGAAGTACCTTGCTATTAAAGCAAAAAACAGTATATGGGCCGCGATGATCCCAACTGTCACGACCGATTCCAGGAATGACGGATAATATATCTTCTGGTCTTTCTGGATCAAGCCGAACATGGAGACATTGAACCGGTTCAGAACAAGACCGAAAAAAACGACCATGCTTGCAGCGCGCAACTGCCACCGGCTATCGGTTCTTATGCGTTTGGTCATAAACATAATTAACGGGATTATGATGCCCAGTACTACCTCCATAAGAAAAAGAATTGTGAGCCCTGGACGATCAAAGAGCGGTCTTGCACTAAGAAAGAAGAGGGCATAGATTTTGATGAAAAGGTAGATTCCGAGAAACCAGGGGATGATTTTCGTTAGCGTGGCAAGCAACTCCGTTTCATCCGGTTGTTTCAGATACCGGTGTACCATGATGGCTTCAACAATAACAATGGCGAGGCCTGTGAAAACAGACGATATCCAGAAGAGCATCGGCAGGAGCGGGTTATACCAGAGGTTGTGCAGCTTATCTACGGCGATGAGAAAGAACGTGCCGATAGTTGACTGATGTAGCGTGGCAATTGCCGCTCCGAGAACTATTAGAGGCACCTCTATGGTACGGAGCAGACGCAGCGGTACATGAAACCCGAATTTTTCGCACACAGGTGAAAGAAACTCAAGAAATGCAACTGTCGTATAAGACATGACACAAAGGGCTACTTCAAACATCGGTGAATGCAGATTAGGATATGCGAAAATGTGCCATCCCCGCTGGGGCTGACCCAGATCAAGTAGAAGACCTATACATACAAGGGAGTAGCCGAGGAAACCGGTCACAATTGCAGGTCGAACCAACGGTTCAAGCTTTTTGATATGAAAACAGTGAACCACTGCACCCAAAACGAAAGCGCCTGCCGCTAAAGGAACGGATGTTACAACATCAAAAGAAATCCAGAGCCCCCAGGGATATACATCGCTCAAGTTGGTGGTGGCGCCGAGACCGAAGATGAAACGGGCGGTAGCGGCAAGCACGCCGGCTGCAACCAGAAGCATGAGTATCTTGATAAACATGTGATACCCTTTAATCTCCTGTTTTATGTTAGCTATAACAGACATTATTCACCCTCCTTTGGCTGAGTCGTCGCAGATTTTCTCGCCTCCTCTTCTTTACGCAGTCGGTCCTTTCTATGGGTAAGCCATGAGATGAAGGCCAATGAACCGCCCATAGTAAGGAATACGCCTGGCACAAAACGCAAGGCGGCCCATGTAAGAGAGGGTAGGAGACGTTTGGTGACATGCTTGAATCCGAGTTCATCGAAAGGCTGCTCTGTCAGATAGAGTACGCTGGTACCGCCCGCCTCTTCGAGTCCATAGATCTTGTTAAAATAACGGTCAGGTTTTGACGCAAGGCGCCGTTTTGCCTCCTGAATCATGTCCGTGCGGCTGCCGTAGGAGATGGCCGAGGGACATGCCTTTGCGCATGCAGGTTTAAGTCCTGCCTTAAGCCGGCTGTAGCATCCGGTGCATTTTACCACTAAGGGCAGTGCCTTGCTCCATTGGTATTTGGGCACGCCAAAGGGGCAGGCGATCATACAAAAGCGGCAGCCGATGCAACGCTTGGTGTCGTAAACAACCGGCCCTTCAGGGGTCTTGATAAGGGCGCTGACAGGGCATACCGATACACAGGCAGGCTCGTTGCAGTGCATACACATTTCCTTGTAGAAGGCGAACTCGTTATGGCCGTTTTTTTCATAATCGCAGAACTTGATCTTTGTAAGGGTGTATTCGGACATGGCAGGCGGGTTCTGGTAGCCTGCGCCTTGGAAAAACACGGTCTTTTCAGCCTTCATCTGATTCCATTGTTTACATGCCACCTGGCAGGCGCGGCAACCGGTGCATCTTGACAGATCTATCAGGAAAGTTCTATCCTGGGAAAAATCTCTTGCTGCGCTCATGACTTATTACCTCCCTTCTCAACATTACAAAGGAATGCTTTGTACTCGGGGATGTTTGAGGTTGGGCTTAAGACTTCCGGGGTCAGGACGTTGGCGCTATCTCCTGTGGCCATGCCGGCGTAACCGAAATGCCACGGCATGCCCACCTGTTCGATGGGCTTGCCGTCAACAACGAACGGTTTAAGGCGGGCAGTAACCAGTGCGTATGCCTCAATTGAGCCTCTTTCAGTGCTTACATTAACAAGGTCGCCGTTTTTGACCCCCTTTGTCTGTGCCAGCGATTTGCTTATCTCTACAAACATGTTCGGGACCAATTCTACAAGCCAGGGCAGACTGCGTGTCATCCCTCCGGTCTGCCAGTGCTCGGTCATACGGTAAGTAGTGCCGATATAAGGATACTTGTTCATGTCGCAACTGTCATTTTCAGATAACGCCACACAGGGATTGTTCTGTACCTTGGAGAGAAGATTCCTTGCCGGACTTTCTATCGGTTCATAGTGCTCCGGGAAAGGACCGTCTGGCATGGTAAGAGCATAGATACGGCCTACACCTTCGGAATTCATGATAAAAGGATTGACCCCTTTTTCATCTTCCACAGGCGGAGCGCCTCCATCAGGCACATCCCCTTGCCACTTCTTTTCAACAGGATCCCAGGCAATGACAGGACGTTTTGGGTCAAACGGCTGCCCTGCCTTATTAACGGAGGCACGGTTGTAAAGGATGCGCCGGTTTACGGGCCAGGCCCATGCCCATTTCGGATACATCCCGAGATTGTTGGGAAGGTCTGTAGAGTCCCGCCTGGCCATCATATTCCCGTCTTTTGTGTATGAGCCGCAATATATCCAGCAGCCCGACACCGTTGATCCGTCGTCCTGGAGTTGGGCAAAGGCCGGCACCTGATCTCCGGCTTTAAACTCCAGGGTTTTGTCTTTATCTTTAATGCTTGTATCGCGTGTAAAGTAGCCGTTGATTTCCTTTGCGACCCGGTGAACATCAGGCTCATGACCGTCGCCATAGTTCCATGCCATTTTTACAATTGGATCAGGGAAAGCCCCGCCCTCTTTTTTGTAAAGAGCCCTTATCTTTTTGTGGAACTGATCGAGTATCCAGAGGTCGCTTTTGGCTTCGCCGGGCGGTGAGACCGCGGCATAACGCCACTGGGCCCATCGTCCGGAGTTGCTTATACTTCCCTCTTTCTCCATGGATGCAGCCGCAGGCAGCATAAAAACTTCTGTCTTGATATCCTTGGGATTTACTCCGGGACGTTTCCAGAAAATAGCTGTTTCGGTCTCCCAGAGATCGGCAGTGACGAGCCATTGGAGCTTTCCAAGGCCTTCACGTGCCTTGAGGGAGTTTGGTCCTCCTACAGCAGGGTTCATCCCCATACAGACCAGACCTTCAATCTCTCCCTTCAAAATCTTGCGCATAGCCTGGACATAAGAATAGTTGCCGCTTCGTTTTGGCATATAATCATAACAGAAACCGTTTTCAGCAGTTGCATTCTCACCCCACCATGCTTTGAGGAGGCTGGTAATATACTTGCCGCCGTTCTGCCACCAGTTGGTGCTCTTAGGCTCCTTTGACTTCGGGAAATATCTGGCAATGTATGCTTCGAGAGAAGAATCACTGAAATCGGGCGATGCAATGTAACCCGGCAGAACATGGAAGAGAAGGCCGTAGTCAGTGGAGCCCTGAACATTGGATTCGCCACGCAGTGCATTTACCCCGCCACCGGCGATGCCGATATTGCCAAGCAGCAATTGGAGCAGGGCAGTAGCGCGTACATTCTGGACCCCGTGGGTAGATTGGGTGATCCCCATGGCGTAAAGTATGGTGCCCGCCTTATCAGGTCTGCTTGTGCCACAGAAGGTCTGGGCAACTTTCAGGTAGTCCTCTTTTTTAGCGCCTGTAACTGAGCAGACCATATCAACTGTGTAACGGGAGTAGTGTTTTTTCAAGAGCTGGAAAACACAACGGGGGTCTGACAACGTCGGGTCGCGACGCGCTTTCCCCGATTCGTCCAGCGCATAGGCCCAGGATTTCATGTTATAAGACTTTTCACGAACATCCCAGTTTGCAAACATCCCCTCTTTAAAGCCATACCCTTCGGTAACGATGAAGGAGGCATTTGTATACTCTCTGACATATTCATTTTGGATAAGGTTGTTCTGCAAAGCATAATTAATGAGCCCCCCGAGAAATGCGATATCGGTCCCAGGCCTGGTGCGGGCGTAGATACTTGCCTTTGAGGAAGTCCTGGTAAAGCGTGGATCTACAGAGATAAGCGTTGCCCCTTTTTCCATGGCTGCTTCGATCCATTTGAAAGAGATCGGGTGATTTTCGGCCGGGTTGCAGCCTATGGCCATAATACAATCGCTGTTTTTCAGGTCGTTCCAATGGTTTGTCATTGCACCCCGTCCAAAAGATGCCGCCAGACCGGCGACGGTGGACGAGTGTCAGAGACGCGCCTGGTGCTCTAAGTAAACCACACCCATAGAACGTGCAAATTTGCTTTCAAGGTAGCATTCCTCGTTATCGAGACCTGCCCCTCCAAAGATGGCAATGCCCTCAGTGCGATTTACGGTATATTGGTTGCCGTCTTTCTTGTTGATCTCCTTAAGTTTGAATGTCCGGTCACGCGTTTCCTTCATGAGCTTTGATATCCGGTCAAGAGCCCAATCCCAGGATTTTTCTTCCCATTTTTCTGAGCCCGGGGCGCGGTACATTACTTTTTGAAGGCGCCGTTCGTTGTTTGCCACCTGGAACATGGCTTCGCCTTTTGAACAGAGCGAGCCCTGGTTGATCGGACTTGACTCATCACCCTCAATATTGACGACCTTGCCGTCTTTTACGTGCACGATCATACTGCACCCTACTGCACAGAATGGGCACACAGTAGTTGTTGTTTTGAGACCTTTGGTTCGAAGCTCCGGTGAGTCGAAATTGCTGGCACCGGCCGTTTTTTCAGAAATCGCCAGCCCCGCGGCTGCAACTCCGCCCCCAATAATGAACTTTCTTCTCGAAATATCCATAACCTCTTCTCCTTCAGATGGTCATTCAATCAGGTCCGGTCACGGCATATGCCGCTTACGTTCTCCATTCTTTGAGGTGTTGCAATTACCGGCGGTCTGTTGTTCAAATCAGTCCAATACTTAGATGCCGGCCGACCTCGACCAGTTTGGGGAACACGGCGCACATTATAATTATTTGCATTTTACGTCAAGCTTTGTTTTAGCCACTTTGTAACTATTTTTTTCTACAGCCCGTATTGTTCGTCCATCCACTGACGATAGGCGCCCGTACGCACCTGTTCCAGCCAAAACCAATTTTGCAGATACCACGCGATGGTCTTCCGGAGGCCGGTGGCAAAGGTTTCGCGCGGCGCCCAATGCAGTTCCCGCTGTAACTTCTCGAAATCAATGGCATACCTGCGGTCATGCCCCGGCCGGTCGGTGACAAAGGTGATCAACTCCCGACGATTGCAACCCGGCAGGGGGGCGGCGATTTCATCGAGGATATCGCAGATCATCCTGACGATCGTGATATTCTCCATTTCCGCCCGGCCGCCGATGTTATAGGTATCCCCTCTCCGCCCGTGCTTCATGACCGTCCAGATGGCCTCGCAATGGTCCGCCACGTAGAGCCAGTCCCGGACATTTTTTCCATCTCCATAGACGGGAAGCGGCTTCCCCTCCAGGGCGTTGATAATAACCAGCGGGATCAATTTCTCGGGAAACTGGCAGGGGCCATAATTATTGGAACAGTTGGAAACCGTGACGGGCAGTCCGTAGGTCTGGTGATAGGCCCGCACGAGGTGGTCGGAAGCCGCCTTGGAGGCGGAATAGGGGCTGTTAGGCCGGTAAGGGGTCTCCTCGGTAAAGTAGCCCTCCGGCCCCAAGCTGCCATATACCTCATCCGTGCTCACATGATGAAAAAGGGAAAGATCAATCTCCCGGGCTGCTTCCAAAAGGTTGAAAGTGCCCATGATGTTGGTCAGCATGAAGTCTTCCGGGGATTTTATGGAGCGGTCCACATGCGATTCGGCGGCAAAATGACAGACCGCATCTATCTGGTAGCGGCGGAAAATTTCTTTCATCTTACCGGCCTCGCAGATGTCCGCCTGCAGAAACACGTATCTGCCGGGGTGAAGCTCAGTGATATCGCTCAAGTTATGCGGATTCCCGGCATAGGTGAGCTTATCAACATTGACAATCCGGCCCTGGAAATCCGGTTGCCCAAGGAGATAACGGATAAAATTGCTGCCGATGAAACCGCAGCCGCCTGTGACTAATAAATTGTCGCTCTTCACTTTCCTCCTTCACATTGGGAGAGCTTTGCATAACTACATAAAACCAGCAATTATGTCATACCGGCGAAGGCCGGTATCCAGTATTATCAACCACTTCCTGGATTCCGGTTTTCACCGGAATGACGAATAAGGATGTTGTGCAAAGGTCTCATTGGTAACATTCCATGGGTCAAGCGCCTTCTTTCACCGCCGTTACAACTAAAACTTCCGCGGAAAAAATTCAAGCGATATTTGGCAAGAAGTCAGTACGAGAGGTACGAGGCCTGATTACCGCTTAGTCTTTTTGTAATGGAAAGATACTGATAACTACCTATACAGAACTTTCGTTTTGGAATTATCAGCCTGATAGCTAACTTATTTCCCTCTCTGTCGGCTCTGATTGCATAATTTTAACGCCCCTCGCGCAGCGATAATTAGTGGCTGTCCCCAATTATCTTTTCGATGCCAAATATCCCTTGACAAAGAAAAACAGCCCCCCTATACTCCGAACTGTCAAAAGCAATAATTTATAAAGGCATTTTTAGGACAATGGCAATATAAATCTGGCGATTAAGAGGAGATGAGCGTGGAAAATCAGGGAACGGTGATAAGCGTGCGCGGGAGTGTCATCGACGCCCGCTTTGGGCCGGGCCGACTGCCGGACATTGGAAACGTCCTCCTTGCCGGAGACGACGGCCGGACCCGTGTCGAAGTCATGGTTCAGATGAACGCTGAAACGGTCAGGGGAATCTCCCTGATGCCGACCCAGGGACTGGCCCGGGGTTCGACCATAACCGATACTGGCGGACCGTTTATGATTCCGGTGGGCAAAGAGCTTCTGGGGCGGGTCTTTAACGTCTTCGGCGAAACCATTGACAATCTCGAAGCATTGAAGGGATGTGAAACCAGGTCCATCCAGGGGGTGCGGGTTCCCATCACCCAGCAGTCCACTGTTTCCGAGATCTTCCACACGGGCATCAAGTCTGTGGATGTCCTGTGTCCTCTGGAGCGTGGCGGAAAGGCCGGACTTTTCGGAGGCGCCGGAGTGGGCAAGACGGTCCTGCTGACGGAGATGATCCACAACATGGTGGGCCAACACCACGGCATCAGCATCTTCTGCGGCGTCGGCGAGCGGTGCCGCGAGGGCGAGGAACTCTATCGTGAGATGAAGGAGGCGGGCGTTCTGCCCAATACCGTCATGGTTTTCGGACAGATGAATGAACCGCCCGGGGCGCGTTTCCGCGTGGGACACACAGGGCTCACCATGGCCGAATACTTCCGCGACGAAGAACGCCAAGACGTTCTGCTCCTCATTGACAATATCTTCCGCTTCATCCAGGCCGGACAGGAGGTCTCGGGGCTCATGGGACTCCTCCCCTCACGCCTCGGTTATCAGCCCACGCTGGCCTCCGACCTGGCGGCGCTGGAAGAGCGGATCTGCAACACCACCACGGGGGCCATTACGTCTATTCAGGCCGTTTACGTGCCCGCCGACGATTTTACGGATCCCTCGGCTTCCCACACTTTCAGCCACCTGACGGCGTCCATTGTTCTGTCCCGTAAACGGGCCAGTGAGGGTTTTTATCCGGCCATTGATCTGCTGCAATCGGGCTCCAAGATGCTCATGCCGAACATCGCCGGGGAGCGCCATTACCGGATCGCGCAGGATATTCGCAGGAATCTGAGCCTGTACGAAGAACTCAAAGACATCATCGCCATGCTGGGTATCAACGAGCTTTCCCGGGAGGATCAACGGACCGTTTATCGGGCCCGCCGCCTGGAACGTTTTTTCACTCAGCCCTTCCACGTGACGGAGCAGTTCATCGGCAAGGCAGGCAAGATGGTGGCCCTCCCGGACGCGCTGGACGGCTGTGAACGGATACTAAACGACGAGTTCGCCGATTATCCCGAGAGTTCCCTGTATATGATCGGCACGGTTGACGAGGCGGTGAGGGCCTGAGATGAAGCTGAAGATCCTGCTTCCGGCCGAGATATTTCTGAGCGAAGAGGTGACCAAGGTGGTCGCCGAAGCGGAAAACGGCCTGTTCTGCCTTTTGCCCCTGCATGTCGATTTTACAGCGGCCCTCGTTCCCGGCGTTTTCTCCTACAGCACGGCCGGAGGCGAAGACTCCTATCTGGCCATTGATATCGGCACGCTGGTCAAGACAGGGTCCGATGTTCTGGTTTCGACGCGCAACGCCTATCGAAGCCCCGAACTGGGTCATTTGAAGGAAGTTGTCATTGCCCAGTTCAGGGAAATAGACGAACGTGAGAAGAAGGCCCGGACCGCCGCGGCCAGACTGGAAGTGGATCTACTGCGCCGGTTCATCGAGCTGAGACATGAATAGCGAATTCGCCGCCGGCAGACGATCATTTAGCGATATTTTTACGAGGTCATCATGAGTGACGAACAAATGACACCGAAGGAAAGGCGCCTGAAGCAGGAAAAAGAATACACCCGGAAAATCGGGGTGAAGGAATCGCTGCGCATCAAGGGCAAGAAGCACAAAGACGAAACGGTCTGGTTCGGTCTCGGCATGATCGGTGTCGTGGGGTGGTCCGTCGCCATTCCCACGCTCATCGGAACAGCACTCGGGCTCTGGATTGACCTGACCTGGCCCAGCCGCTTTTCCTGGGCGCTGATGCTTCTGATCCTGGGGGTTGCGCTGGGATCCGCAAACGCCTGGCACTGGGTCAGGAGGGCCAGGGAAGACATTATCAAAGACGGGGATGATAGTTCACCGCCGCAGGGGGAAGCTTAGGCTGCAGTTGTTTCGACAATGGTGTGAGAGGATCGGCGCATGTTTTCTTTATCAACACTTTTAGTCCCCTTCGTCCTCGGCGGTCTGATCGGCTTGGTCTATTTTTTAGGCCTCTGGGAGACAGTGCGCAGGCTCCCTGAAGCGAAAAGCCCGCACAGGCTCATGATTCTGAGCTTTGCGGCACGGACCATTTTTGCCTTAGGCGGGTTTTTCCTCCTCACAGACGGGGCATGGGAACGTATGGCCGCTGCCGTCCTGGGATTTTTCATCGTCAAGACGGTTCTGGTCGGCACCCTTGGCAGGATCCCGATGCCGCCGGGTCGGGTGACACGGCCTACAGGAGCATGCTCATGGAAATCGTAGCCATCCATCAGATCAGTCCGGATCAGGTCATTTATTTCGCGTGGCATTTTATCACCATCAGTGCCGCTCTCGTGTACACCTGGATCGTCATGGTTATCCTGGTCATCGGTTCACTGGCGATCACGCGGAATCTGTCGTCGGACCGCAAAATGTCCCGCTGGCAGAACCTGATGGAGGTGATTGTCGCCACAATCCGCTCCGAGATCCGGGAAGTCGTCAGCGAAGGCGGGGATTCCTATTTCCCCTTTATCGGAACCCTGTTCATTTTCATCCTCATGTCGAATGTGTTGACCTTCGTCCCCGGTTATGTGGCGCCGACCTCGTCGCTCACGACGACAGCGGCCCTGTCCGTTCTGGTCTTCTTCGCCGTTCCGATTTTCGGCATTACGAAACAGGGTCTTATCGAATATCTCAAGGAATATTTTCGTCCGAACTTTATCTTTTTCCCCCTGCATGTCATGGGCGAAATGGCCAGGACGCTCTCCCTGGCCGTCCGGCTTTTTGGAAACATGATGAGCCATGAAAAGGTGATCGCCATCCTGCTTTCGGTGACGCCCCTGTTTTTCCCTGTCGCCATGCAGGCCCTGGGACTGCTGATCGGCATCATTCAGGCATATATCTTTGTAGTCCTGACCATGGTTTACATTGCAGCGGCAACACAGTCGCATGAGGGCACAGAACATAAACCCAAAGTGTACAAAACAACCTGAAACCGAAAAACAACGAAGGGAGGAAAAAACAAGTTATGGACAACGTGAGCATTGTAGCAACGGTATCGATTATTACGGCAGGCATCTGTATGGCTGTGGGCTCCATTGCGCCGGCCATGGGGCAGGGACGGGCGATACATGGCGCCTTAAGTTCCATCGCACAGCAGCCGGATGAGCGCAACTCCCTGACGAGAACGCTTTTCGTGGGTCTCGCAATGATGGAATCCATCGCAATCTACTGCTTTGTCATCTCCATGATTCTGGTGTTCGCCAATCCGTTCTGGGCATACGTCATCAAGAAAGCGGGGGGATAATTCCATGCATATCGACTGGTTTGTCTTTTTCTCCCAGATCGTCAACTTCCTGATCCTCATGTTCCTGCTGAAGAAGTTTCTCTTCGGGCGGATCATCGGGGCGATGGACGCCCGGGAGGCGAAGATCGGCGCGGTCTTTATGGAGGCCGAAAAATCCCGGCAAGCGGCCGAAGCGGCCGCGGAGAGCCACACAAAAAAGCTCCGGGATATCGAGGCGGGTTACGAGCAGATGCTCCTCAAGAGCCGCCAGGATGCGGAGGCCTATCAAGGACAACTCCTCGAAAAGGCCCGTGAAGAGGTGGACTTTCTCAAGGCCCGGTGGATGGAGGCCCTGCAGTCTGAACGGGCCAACTTTCTCCAGGAATTGCGACGTCTGGCGGGTCATCAGGTTTACGCCGTGAGCCGGCGCGTCCTGAAAGATCTGGCCGACCTCGACCTCGAGGAGCGGATCGTGGAAGTCCTCATCGAACGCATCGAAGCCCTGGACGAGCAGGAGCGGAAAAAATTTCAGGGGCCGACCGAAAACGGCAGTATCGTTATTTCCTGCGCCTTTGAGATTCCACCGGCGACACAGGCGAGGCTCGACGGCGTTCTGCGCCGTTTCTTTCCGGGCATCAGCGGGATTGTCTATGAACGGTCGGACGACGTCCTGTCCGGATGCGAGCTGCGGTCGAATGGCCACAAAATCGCCTGGAGCGTCAAGGACTACCTCGACAGCCTCGAGGAAAGATTCTATTCGGCTCTGTACGGAGAGGCCCAGGATTTGAAGCAGACGAAAGAAGGAGTGGATCATGAGCGTTGAAGCGACAGAGAAGAATGAATTGAAGGCGTTTCTCGACGGGACCTTCCAGACGCTCGACGATGTTCTGGCCAGTCAGGAGGCCGAACTGCGGGAGCGCGAGGTGGGCGTCGTTTCCTATGTCGGGTACGGCATCGTCCGGGTCGAAGGGCTGCCCAGCATCCGGGCCGACGAGCTCGTTCTGTTTCCTCAAAACCTCCAGGGACTAACCTTCAACATTGATCCCCAGGAAATCGGCGTGATTCTGCTGGGGCCCACGGGTGACCTGCGGGCGGGCGCGGAAGTGAGACGCACGGGCAGGATCCTCGACGTTCCCGTCGGTGAGGCTCTCATTGGCCGCGTCGTGGACGCTCTGGGTGTTCCCCTCGATGACCGTGGAGAGATCCGGACCATGAAACGACTGCCCGTCGAACGCGAAGCGCCGGCGGTCATGGCAAGAGATCCCGTTACGGAGCCCCTTCAAACGGGGATCAAGGTGATTGACGCCCTGTTCCCGATCGGCCGGGGTCAGCGGGAGCTGATCGTCGGCGACCGGCAGACGGGCAAGACGGCCATTGCCATAGACGCCATCATCAACCAGGCAGACAAAGACGTCCTGTGCATCTATTGCACCGTCGGCAAAAAGGCCTCAGACGTCGCCAAGGTCATTGCGGACCTCAAGCAGTACAACGCCATGGATTACGTCATTGTCGTTGCCGCCACGGGAGATGACCCGCCGGGCCTCCAGTTTATCGCTCCCTACGCCGCCACCACCATGGGCGAATATTTCATCGCTTCCGGCCGCGACGTCCTGATCGTCTATGATGACCTCACCTCTCACGCCCGCGCCTACCGCGAACTCTCGTTGCTGCTGCGGCGGCCGCCGGGCCGGGAAGCCTTTCCCGGAGATATTTTTTATATCCATTCCCGTTTGCTAGAGCGCTCGACCCATCTGAGGAAAGAACACGGCGGCGGCTCTTTGACGTCGCTGCCCATCGTGGAGACGGAGGCGCAGGATATTTCAGGCTATATCCCGACCAATCTGATTTCCATTACGGACGGGCAGCTCTATCTCTCCCCGCGCCTTTACCAGAAGGGCATTCTCCCTGCCGTGGATGTGGGAAAATCGGTGTCGCGCGTGGGCGGCAAGGCCCAGCTCCCGGCCTTTCGCGCGGTGGCGGGGGATCTGCGAATCTCCCATTCCCAGTTCGAGGAGTTAGAGACTTTTTCCCGGTTCGGCACGCGCCTCGATGAGGCGACCCGGAAGGTACTCGAACGCGGCTGGCGCGTCCGGGAAATCCTCAAGCAGCCCCAGTACAAACCGATCCCGGTGGCGGAGCAGATTGCTGCCATGCTGGCGGTCACCACGGGGCACTTCGACACCATAGCCATCGCCGACATCCGGGCGGCAGAAGAATCGCTGCGCAAAAACGTGGCGGTAAACCAGAGCGATTTCTGCTCCCGCATCACCGGAGGAAGTAAACTTGACGACGCGGACCAGAAAACGATTACCAGCATCGCCAAAGATACGGCGGCCAGTTTTCTGAAGGAGCCCGACCGTGCAAACCCCTGAAGCCCTGAAGCGAACGATAAAGAGCGCTCAGGATCTTCTGGGCGTCGTGAAGACCATGAAGGCCCTGGCCGCCGTCAGCATCCGCCAGTACCAGCGTTCCGTCGAATCCCTCGCCGATTACAACCGGACCGTCGAGATGGGCCTGCAGATCATTCTGAAAGACCGCCAGGGCGCCCCCGAGCCGCCGCGACAGCGTGCCAAGAAGCAACTGGGGGCGATTGTCTTCGGCACGGACCAGGGGCTCTGCGGCCAGTTCAACAGTATCATTGCCCAGCATGCCGTCCAAGAGCTGGACAGGACGGACTTCAAAAAGGAAGACCGGTTTTTCATCGTCGTTGGAGTGAAAGTGGCCGACATCCTCAGCGATACGGGAGAGAACGTCTTTGAAATCCTGACCCAGCCGGGTTCGACGGCAGGGATCACGGCCATGGTCCAGGATATCACGCTGCTCCTCGAAGACTGGCGCTTCAAACGTTCCGTGGAAAACATGGTTCTTTATTACAACGAGTATCTCTCCGGCGCGACCTATCGTCCCCGGACGCTCAAACTGCTGCCCGTGGACAAGATATGGCTGGCCGATCTGCAGAAAAAGAAGTGGGACTCCCGGACACTGCCCATGTTTAACATGGACTGGGAGCGCATATTCCGATCCATGATCCGGGAATACCTGTTTGTTTCGGTTTACCGGGCCTTCGCCAATTCCCTGGCCAGTGAAAACGCCAGCCGGCTGGCCGCCATGCAGAACGCGGAGAAGAATATCGAAGAACGCCTCGAGGAGTTGCACGTCCAGTTCCACCGGCAGCGTCAGATGACCATCACGGAAGAACTGCTGGATATTGTGGCCGGTTTCGAAGTTTTGAAGGAATCGAGAGCCTGATGAAGTCAGGCGGTCAGATTATCCAGTACGTGAAGACTGAATACTTAAAAATTATAAAAGGAAGGGGTGATTTATGAAGATAAATACAGGTAATAAAATTGACACGGGCGGCAGCGGCAGGACGATTAAGAAGAAACTGGAATTGTCAGACAGCTCCCGGGAATCGGAGCATCTGCTGCAAAGCATCGTTCAGGGCTTTTCCATCCCTGCTTTTGTGATTGGAAAGGACCGCAAGGTGATCTACTGGAACAGGGCCCTGTAGCATCTGAGTAAAATCCCGATGAGCGAGGTGATCGGCACCAACAAGCAGTGGAAAGCGTTCTATGCCGAAGAAAGACCCTGCATGGCAGATCTTCTGGTTGATGGGGACTTGGCGCGGATTTCCAGGTGGTTCGAAGGGAAATACACCAAATCCGAACTGCTGGAAGAAGCCTATGAGGCGACCGACTTCTTTCCTGATCTCGGGGAGAACGGCAAATGGCTTCGCTTTACGGCTGCAGTCATCAGGGATTCCAAGGGCCGGCTTGTGGGGGCCGTTGAGACACTGGAGGATATCACGGAACGTGTGGCGGCTGAACTGTCGAAAAAGGAAAGAGAGCAACGGCTATTCAGTGTTATCGAGAGCTCGCCCTTGCCGACATTCGTCATCAGAGTTGATCACACGGTGATTTACTGGAATCGGGCTCTCGCAAAATTAAGCAAAATTCCGGCGGAAGAGGTGATCGGGACCAGTCAGCACTGGCGTGCTTTTTATGCCCAAGAAAGGCCTTGCATGGCCGATCTGATCGTAAATCAATCACTTGATACAGTACCGGAATGGTACGGTGGCGTATCTAAATCGAAACTTCTTGATGAAACTTTTAAAGCGGAGGGATTTTTCCCCGATCTGGGCGAAAACGGTCGCTGGCTATGGTTCACCGCGACGGCAGTCCGTAACTCGCAGGGAGCTTTAGTCGGCGCTATCGAGACATTGGGAGATTTTACGGAAACCAAAAGGGAACGCGAAATTGCAGAGCAAAGGTTAGTCAAGAGCGAAAAAAGAATGAACAGCATTTTCCAGGGTTTTTCCATCCCTGCTTTTGTGATCGGGAGTGACCACAAGGTCATTCTTTGGAACCGGGCTTTGGAAATTTTGACCAAAATACCGGCCGAAAAGATGATCGGGACCGATCAGCAATGGAGAGCCTTCTATGGAAGAAAGAGGCCCTGTATGGCCGATCTGCTTGTGGACAGTGCGGTGAAAAATATTCCCAAGTGGTACAAGGGAAAACACCGAAAATGCGATGTCGATGAAGAGGCATTCGAAGCAACGGATTTCTTCCCCGATCTGGGGGAAAATGGGCGTTGGCTTCGGTTTACGGCTGCCGTCATCCAGGATAGCCTGGGAGAACTCGTCGGCGCCGTCGAGACCATCGAAGACATTACGGATCAAAAAACGGCCGAGGCCGCGCTGAAGGCAAGTGCGCCAAAGAAGAAGTAGTCTCTCTCTGGCGTTGCCGAGCGTTCGTCCATTGAGCAGGTCTGTTGAACAGGAGTCTAATATTTTAGCGGGAATCAAGGAGGTCAGACCATGATGAAATCATACGCCACCCAATTAATAGAGATAACGGAGAAACATGCGGAAGCCATCGCCCGGCAATGGTATAACAATATCAGAATGAATCCCAAAACGCCCTATTATCATAAAATGCCGGAAGGGAAGGTCATCCAGCAGGCCCTGAATTTTTTCAGCAGAGTCGGAAAACTGTTCCTCTCCGATAACCCTTTTGATGACGCGCATATCCAGTTTGCCCAACATGCGGAAGAAAGCTATAAGGCGCGTATCCCGCTGTCCCAGGCTATCTACGCGCTCACGCTCATGAGGCGCCACATTTGGCTCTATGCCGAACCTCAATTTATGACTGCCGTCGAACACCATCATGCCACCGAAAGCCTGAACCGTACGATTCTGATGTTTGACTATGCAACGTATGTCCTCGCTCTGAAATATGATGAACTGCTCCGCAGGGAAGTTGAGCAACAATTCAAGGCGTCAAAGGTAAAAGGCGCCATATCACTATGGGAAAGCGCGCAAAAATAGTTGAAATTTCTTAAAGAAAGAGTAAGGGGAAAGGAGGCAAAATGTTAAAAATACCCCGTAGCTTCAATGTGTTGGTGGAAGAACAGATAAACAAGTGGCGCTCTGTCACCGCTGAACGGGACGGCGAGGTCAAGGTGTATCATCCCGTGATCACCATCTCTCGTGAACCCGGCACGGGAGGAACCGTGATTGCCAAGAGATTGGCAGAAGCCCTGGGAATGGACATCATGAGCAACCAGATTATCCATAAAGTAGCTGAGAGCGTTCAAATGAGCGAGAAAGTCGTCTCTTCACTGGACGAGAAGGATGTCAAAAAACGTGACAACTGGCTGACGTCCCTCTTCGAGTCACGCCACCTGTGGCCAGATAATTATCTGCGGCACCTCATGAAAGTTATCAGTACTATTGGACGGCACGGCAACGCCGTTATTCTTGGCCGGGGAGCTAACTATATTCTCCCCCTTGAAGAAACCTTTCGCGTCAGGCTCGTAGCCCCCAAGGAGGCACGGATCGCCAGGGTCATGGCAAGCCGGGGATCGTCCCGCAAGGAGGCGGAGGAATATATAACCCAGACCGGCTCAAACCGGGATGCCTTTATTCGGAAGTACTTTCATACAAATATCGCTGATCCTGCTCATTACGATTTAGTGATTGATTCAAGCCGTTTGGGTATCGATGGGACAATAGAAACCATCAAGGCGGCCTTTAATTTAATGAATTTTCAACGAAGGATTTTAAAGGAGCCGTGAAAATAAAGGGACATAACACTTGGTGTTGATAAGAATTTCCGATTACAACAATATTCGGTTGGATCCTAAAAAATCAATGGGTTAGGCTTGCAGTAGGCGTCATACTTCCTCATTGCTTCCATAACTTCCCAAATCAGGCGCGATCTCCGTTCTCAAAAGATACTTCATGGTTGACTTGATTTATCAATAATGACCGGGTTTGATACCGGCTCACCTCCGAATGGCCACAGGCACCCCACGCCGAAACATTTTGACGAATATGAGCTTGTCTTCGAGCTCCCCCTGTGCCATCGAACTTGTACCGGCCGTTGGCGCCTTCCCAGACGTCCATGTACCGAATCGCGTAAGACAGATCGAGGGGGTTGCGAGACCCTGTAAACTTGACCGCCTTCGCCAGGATATGCAAGGCATCGTAGCCTTGGGCGGCCCCTGCTTTTTGACGCAAAATAGATAAAAAATATCCCTTGACAACCAAAAACAGCCACCCTATACTCCCGCTGTTGAAAAGCAATGTCTTATCAACTATCAATTTAACGTAGAGAGTCAAATAGTATAAAAGCTGGGGGAGGTAATTTTTACGCAGCATTACCGGTGTGTGACCTACAAAGGAATGCATGTTTGACAGGACCTTTTACAGCTCAAATTAACTAATTGTTTATAAGGAGGTAGTTACATGAAAACTTTTACAAAGGCGTATATCCCTTACAACGGATACTATTCGACCCCCTTCTGCCGTTGGCAGGGCAGTATGCAAAACGAGAACGCAATCGAGTTAGGCGCAAAGACTGCGAGACGGTGGTTTCTGGAGAAGAAGAAGATCGATCCAGCCATCCTTGACTATCTGTATTTCGGGATAAGCATTCACCAGCATCACTTGTTCTACAGTCATAACTGGGCTGCCGGCATGCTGACAGACAATAAGAAGAACCTGCCTGGTCTTATGGTCAACCAGGCTTGTACGACCTCCACCACAATTCTTAACCTTGCTGCACTAGCCGTAGAGGCAGGTGCTTTCGATGTGGGTTTCGGTCTTATGACTGACCGCACCTCCAATGGGGCGCACACCGTGTGGCCGAATCCCATGGGTCCAGGTGGCGAGGTCATCCATGAAAACTGGCTCATGGACAACTTCAATTCAGATCCCAACGTCTTTCCGCCTACGAAGATGGTAGGGACTGCCGAGAACGTAGCCAAAATAGAAGGATTCACCAAGGAAGAGTCTGACGCAGTTGTCCTTCGGCGTTACGAGCAGTACATGATGTCCCAAGCCGATGACAGGGCTTTTCAGAAAAGGTATATGTTCCCCGCAGAAGTGAAAGTCGGCAAGAAAGGGACTAAGTTGGTTGAGCTTGATGAGGGTGTTACCCCTACGACCGCCGAAGGTCTGGCTAAATTGAGACCGGCGGAGCCAGGCGGTATCCACAGCTTTGGCGCCCAGACATTTCCTGCCGACGGCAACTGCGGGTTCATCGTCACCACCCGTGATAAGGCCAAGGAGTTGAGCGCTGATCCCAAGATAGAGATACAGATTGTCTCATTCGGCTTTTCCCGCGTGAACCCCGGCTTCATGGCTTCAGCACCGGTACCGGCTGCCGAGATGGCACTTGCCAACGCAGGTCTCAAGATCACTGACATGAAAGCAATTAAGAGCCACAACCCCTTTACAACGAATGACCTCAACTTTGCCAAGAAGATGGGCATCGATGTCATGAAGATGAACAACTACGGATGCTCCCTGATCTATGGACATCCCCAAGCTCCTACTGGAGGCAGGATCATTGCTGAGATGCTCGAAGAGATGGCGATGATCGGTGGAGGCTATTGCCTCTGGACCGGTTGTGCTGCCGGCGATACCGGTGCTTCCATGATCTTCAAGGTCAGCTAATCAGAAATACATGAGCTGGGGCCGGAATTTCTGCCGGCTCCAGCTCATTCTACTTTGGCCGTTCTTCTTTGAAGCTCAGCTTATGGTATTCGAAGATGATAATCAGTGTTTCGTGCGAGGTCAAGGAGATAAAACCTCCTTATAAGTTCTGATACAGATTGTGAGAATTGCTCCCTCACGCTGGGTTTGTAATTACACAGTCAGGGCGCCTCCATCCACGTATATTGATTGACCCGTGATAAAATCGGCCGCTCCCGTGGCCAGAAAAAGAACGGCGCCGACAATATCTTCCGGTTCGGCCAAACGTCCCATCGGAATCTTTGCAGATACCAGCTTGGCAATCTCCGGATTAGACCACATAGGTTTGCTGAATTCCGTCCGCGTCAAGGCCGGGCCTACAGCGTTAACCCGGATGCCGTAGGGAGCCCATTCAAGGGCCATGCTGCGGGTCAGCATCTTGAGCGCCGCTTTGCTGCAGCAGTAGGCGGCCATACCCGCCTCAGCCTTTTCCGCACCAATGGTGGTAATGTTGATAATCTGCCCGCTTTTTTGTTCGACCATCGTCCGGGCCACAAGCCTGCTTAAAAGCCAGACGGCTTTCACATTGGTATCAAACACCTTATCCCACCCATCCTCACGCAGATCTATGAGGTTGCGCATGAAGCTCCGGGCGGCATTGTTGACCAGAATATCTATCCGCCCGAATGTACTGATGGTTTTCTTTACCATATCTTCTAACTGTTCGTTTACAGTCAGATCGGTAACAACGGCGATGGCTTTACCGCCGCTTTTGTTGATTTCTTCGGCCACTGCTTCGATCTCCTGCGGACTGCGGGCAGCGATGGCCACAGAGGCGCCGGAGGCGGCCAATCCCAGAGCGATAGCCCGGCCGATTCCTTTTCCGCCTCCAGTTACGATAGCCACCTTGCCGGCGAAATCGTGTTTGACGCCTTCCATAATATTCTCCTTTTATAATTGGTGAGGGGACAGATTCGAAATCAGCCCCCTCACCAATCTACCTTGCTACTGATGATCGCTCCATTTTCCGAACTGTTCTCTCAGTATCCTGTGGAGTATCTTGCCGGCGCCGCTTCTGGGCATTTCTTCGTCTTTGATAAAGACGATGTTTTTGGGAACCTTGAAGCCGGCGATCTTGCCCTTGCAGTGGCCGATAATTTCTTCCGGTGTTGAGGTTTTTCCTTCATGTAATACCACGACGGCCATTACCTGTTCACCCCATTTTTCGTGAGGAACGCCGATGACGGCAACATCTTTAACTTTCTCAAGACTGCCGACACAGTTCTCTACCTCAGACGGGAAGATGTTCTCGCCGCCGGAGATAATCATGTTGGCCTTTCTGTCAACGAGATAGATATACCCGTCTTCATCACGGTATCCCATATCGCCGGCGCTGAAGTATTCGCCCTTCATCGCTGCTTTGGTCTTCTCGGGCTCTTTCCAGTATTCTTCAAAAACCATGGGGCTTCTTGAGTAGAGTTCGCCCACTTCGTTCGGCTTCGTTACCAGTTTTCCTTCCTCATCGTAGAATTTGATATAGTCGGTGCCGATAACCTCACGACCGCATGAGCCAAGCTTGGTAAGCTGTTCATGGGGTTTGAGGACTGTTACAATGCCTGCTTCCGTAGAGCCGTATGCTTCATTGAGCTCTGAGTTGGAGAACATCTTGAGGACGCCAAGCTTGGTGTCTCTTCTGGCCGGGGCAGAGGAGATCAGAAGTTTTTTAACGCAGGTCAGATCATATTTCTTCTTCACATCGTCCGGCAGCGCGAGCATCATGATGTAATGGGTGGGAACTAATGAGGTAAAGGTAACTTTGTGCTCCGCGAAGGTTTTTAACAGATTCTCAGGGCTAAAACTCACCATGTTGTATGCCATCACGGTACCGCCGACCCAGGTAACAACAAATGAATAGAAGAGGGAGTTTACATGGCAGCAGGGCATGACCAGGAGATTGCAGTCATCATAATTGAACTGGTGATCAAATATCTGAATAAAATACTGGGCAAAGAGATTGGCGTGTGTCTTTACGACGCCCTTGGGCCTGCCCGTTGTGCCACCGGTGTACATGATGACCCAGGGATCTTCCGCATCTACCACGGTCGCCGGTTCTTCCGGGCTCGCTTTGGCCAGCGCTTCTTCGTAAGAAACAAAGCCGTCATATTTCTCATTATTCAAGGCAAAGGAGACATACTTCTTGACGGTAGTGAGCTTTTTCTTCGTTTCATTCATCTGGTTAATCCAGGGGAATTCTTTGCCGTCGGCGCCATCCTTTCCACCCTGTACGATAAAAACCTTTGCCTCACAGTGGTTGGTGATATATTCAATATCTACCGGCGCCAGCCTGAACATCAGTGGAACGCATATAAACCCGCCCTTCGCCGCGGCCGCGTAAATCTCCATCCATTCCACACAGTTGTAGGCGAGGACGGCAAACCGGTCGCCCTTCTTCATGCCCATATCGGCAAGTGCATTGGCCAGTCGGCATGATCTCTCGTCCCACTGTTTGAATGTATAAGCCTTGTACAAGTCTTTGATACCGATTTTATCAGGAAACTTCAGGGCATTTACTCGTACCACGTCTTTTGCTGTTAACCAGTGTCCGTTCTTCATGTTTCGTCCTCCTGAAATTATTTTTTAAAACGATAATTTTTTGGTAAAAACTGCCTTTATTCAACGAGCTCCAGGAAATGGTACACCTTCTGCGGCATCTTGTTTCTCAGGGCGTTGTCTATCAGATTTATCATGCAACCAGGACAGGCAGTGACAACTATATCTGCACCAGTTGCCTTGATACCGTCCATCTTCTTATCGGCAATCTTCTTGGTCAGGTCATAGTGATAAACACTGAAGGAACCACCCATGCCGCAGCACATATCGGCATTAGGCATTTCAACATATTTCAAGCCCTTTAAGGCCTTCAGGATCATCCGGGGCTGGTCTTTGATGTTCTGATACCTTACCAGGTGGCACGGGTCGTGCCATGTGGCCGTCTTGCCTTCGAATTCCTTTTTCAGCTTGAATTCTTCCAGTGGCACCTTCATCACATCAATAATAAACTCGGTGCTGTCTTTGACCTTCTTTTCAAATTCCTGATATCTTTTTTTCTGATCCTCGTTATCCGGGAGGTATTTCTGATAATCCTTCAAAGTGGAACTGCACGTGCCGCAACCTGTTACAATATAATCAACATCTTTAAATGCTTTAATGTTTTCTTCGGCAAGCATCCTGCCGGTCTCAAAATCACCGCTGAAGTAAATGGCCGCGCCGCAGCAGTTCTGACTTTCGGGAACAACCACTTCAATACCCTTTTTTGTCAGGAAATCAATAATCTTCAGCCCCAGTTCAGGATATACAAAGTCCATGGCACACCCCATAAAGAAGCCGACCTTCATTTTTGCCGCCTGACCGTTCTGTGGCTTATAGACAGGTTTAACCTGATCACGCAGAAACTTGTCGGCCAGCGCAGGGATATTCCTTCCCTGGCCCAGCGCCTTCATAAAATCGGGCAAGTGCCTGATATTGCCTTCTGTCTTGGGAAGCAGCCACTGGAATGCCTTGGCTAATCTCACATAATTTCCAAAGGCCTTTCTGTTGGACATTACCTTCCGAAACGCAAAGTTCTTTATAAAACCCAACCCCTTGTTTTTCACCATCTGGGCCCTTGTCCCCACAACAACCCTGTCAATCTGGGTCTTTGAAGGACAATTAGCGACGCATCGTTTACACAGAAGGCATTTACTGATGATCGTGCCCATCTCCTCGGTGAATTCCTGATTACCGCTCAGGATCTGTTTAACGAGGTAGTTTTTACCCCTGGCAACGGAAGTCTCCGTCTTTTCTTCCTGATATACCGGGCAGAAAAAACTGCAAAAACCACATTTCATGCACTGATCTGAAAACTCTTCTATTTTTTTAAGCTCTTCTATGTCTTTCAAGGAGAACCCCCTTATATGCTAATCCCAGATTTTGCCCGGGTTCATGATATTGTTAGGATCAAAAAGCGCCTTCACATCCTTCATCATTTTTACAACGACGGGGTCTGTGACCCTCATGAAGAATTTCTGTTTTTCGAGACCGATACCGTGTTCACCAGATAACACACCGCCAAATTCAACGGCCGCCTCAATAATGCCTTCCATGGCCTTTACTGCCCGTTCATAGTGATCTTTGTTATTTATATCTGTAAGGACAGCAGGATGGAGATTCCCGTCTCCGGCATGACCGAGCACGACGATCTCCACATCGTACTTCTTCGCCAGCTCTTTGCATCTGTTGATCAAGGCCGGTATCATTCCTCTCGGCACGGTCACGTCTTCAGCGAAGACTGTTTTTGTCTTGCCGAAAACAGCAGCAAACCCGGCGCGTCTGGCGAGCCAGTATTTATTTGCTTCATCCACATCTTTAGCCACCCTTACATCAACGGCGCCGTATTTCTTGGTGATCTCTACAATCTTTTCCGTTTCTTTCTCGACTGCTTCCGCAATGCCATCGCATTCAAACAGGAGCACCGCATCGGCATCCTTCGGGAGCCCCATCGGCATCATTTCTTCAATTCTATTGATAACCCAGTTATCGAGAAGTTCGATCTTGTCTGGTATTACGCCGTTTTCCAGAACCCTGAACACACTTTCTCCGGCCTTGGCCACATCATCAAAGACAACCATGGTGGTCTTCCTCGCCGGAGGAATCGGGTTAAGTTTCAATTCCGCCCTGGTCACGACACCAAGGGTGCCTTCGGAGCTGATAAAAATATGAAGCAGGTCATAACCCACAACGTTTTTCAATGTCCGTCCGCCGAGGCTGACAATTTCACCGGTAGGCAACACGACTTCAATGCCCAGGATATACTGTTTTGTGACGCCATATTTGACACAGGCCGGCCCGCCCGCATTTTCGGCGATGATTCCACCCAAAGTAGCACCCAAAAAACTCTGGGGGTCAGGCGGGAAGAAAAGCCCCTCTTTCATGAGTCTGAGAGTCAGATCCTGAAGGACAACGCCGGGCTCCACGGTGGCGGTGAGGTTCTCTTTGTCAATTTTCAATATCTTGTTCATCTTCGTGGTGCAGAGAACAATGCCGCCATGCCAGGGAACGGAACCACCACTTACGTTTGTGCCCCCACCCCTCGGAGTCACGGGGATCTTCTCCGCGTTGGCAATCTTCATGATCTCGGAAATTTCCTTCGTTTTTGTAGGGAATATGACTACTTCGGGCTCATGTATCCAGCTTGTGGTCCCGTCATAGGAATATGCCTTCAAAGCCTCAGGCGTTGTGAGGACATTCTCCTTACCAACAATTCTTTTAAATTCGCCTATTAATGATTCTTTTATCATCCATGCCCCCCTCTTCTAAAGGTTATTTGGTATTGTTACTTATCTCGGTTATATGTACATACCCTGTTCACGCTCCAATATCAAGTTTCCTTTCCTCCAGTTGTTCGATAAATGCCTCTATGTTGGTCTTGGTCTGCTCATCGGAGACGCACCGGAGATCATTCAAGTCCCCATTGATGGTCAGGCTCGGTATTTTTGTTTCTTTTTCCAGTCTTTGGGGCATGCCATAACGGCAATTGGAGTTGTTCGGGCAGGTTTTCGCATCGTGGTAGATCATGCCGTCAATCTTGAAGAACTTTAACATATCCTTGATATATCGTTCCTTGGCATCTTCGGATCTCACTATAAAGAGCCGGGTGTAGGCCTTGGCCATGCTCGTAAAGGGGTCGGATGCCTCGAAATCTGTGAATATCCAACTATTGCAATATGTTGAAGCAAGGACGTTCGTGTTCAGATTGGAAAAAAGGGCGGCATGGTCGCTCAGCCGGCCCCAGACAGGCATCCCGTCCCAATACAACCGAAAACGTTCATTTTCCAGGGCGCCTTCCTTATTCTTGATTCGCTCATTCAACTCCGCCAGCAGGAGATTATAGTAATCCACCGCCTGCTTTGTTCCTCTCAGCACCACGGCCGGGCCCATGTGGATGGTACAGTCGAAAAAAGTGACCGGCGAGGGCCGCGCGGAGGCAGTGTCCAGGACTTTTTTCCATAGGTCCGAACAGACGCGGGAAAGACCAACCACGTGTTTCAATTCGTCCAGGTCGAATTTTTTCCCTGATATAGCCGCTAAAGGTTCGATCAGGTCTTCCATCTGTTTGACAATGGATGATACATGGGCTTCGCCCACATCCCGCACGCCCCGATGGGAGTTGATGCCCATCAGGGGGACTTTTAACTCCTGCGCATACCACAAAAACCAGTCCTGCACGTCGCGGCACTGATTTGTATTGTAAACCAGCACATCGGGCCGGGGGACTTTTTCGATGCCCTTGTAAGCCTTGGATAGAGGCGTCACCCCGGCGATGTAGGCCCCCACGTCGGCAGTAAGATAGGAGCAGATTTCGGGAGAATAACCGCGGGCGTTGGCCAGAGGGATGACGTCCGTGGACATGCGGGTCGCCCCCAGCATGGCGCCGTGGTTTTCGGGAAAGTAAACCAGGAAGCCCAGGGCTCTGAGAATTTCGGCCGGTCCGACGCTGGTACACCAGGCAATCTTTTTTTCACCCGTTTTGGCGGCATTATCGAGCTCATAGAAATACTCGGCCATTATCCTGTTCATCTCGACAGCGGCACGAATCTTTTTTCGCACCGGTTTCTTCTCTTCATTCATATTGTCGTCTCCATTTGCTTCAATAGTTAATCCGCCATACTGGCGGAAATATCGGTCTGTGCTTCGCTGGCGTAAAGAGCCGCACCGATGGCGCCCGTGAGCTGGGGATGCTCAGGCACCAGGATCTTCCTTTTAAGAATTTCTTCAGTCATGGTTACAATATAGGGGTTGTGAGCGACTACGCCTCCCGTCATGACGATATTGTCCGCCAGCGAGTCCATTTCCAGGACCCGCCTTATGACCGACAGGAAAAGGCCTTTGGTGATATCGGTCACTTTTTTCCCCTGACGTATTTTTTCCAACACTTCCGTGCCCGAGAAGACGGTACAGAAGCTTCCCAACTCCACTATGTGCTGCGATTGCCTGGCCAGGCTGTCCATGTTTTCCAGGGGTATGTCCAGACGGGCGGACATCTCTTCCAGAAAGGCGCCCGTTCCGGCGGCGCATTTGCGGTTCATCTTGAAATTAACCCTGCGCCCTTCGCTATCGAGCCTGATAATTTTGTTGTCCTGTCCTCCGATATCAATAATGGTGATGGCCAGGGGAAAATAGTAAAAGCATCCTTTCCCATGGCAACTGATTTCTGTCTTGGCATTGTTGGCGAAAGGTACATTTTTTCTACCGTACCCAGTGGAAATGGTATGGACGATATCTTCCCTGGACGCCTTGGCCATGGCCAGCGAGGCAGCGAGACATTTCTCCGCCGCCGCGGAAAAATCTGTTCCTGATTTTTCCACGGCATACCCGAGAAGACGACGCGTGGCATCCATGACGGCTACTTTGGTCCGGGATGCCCCTATATCAATACCGACAAAAACTTTTTGAATATTCATCAGGGTGAACTAACTGAGCTTGGCAGAAGCAAAGCCCAGATCGAACGCCTTAATATTTGCTGCGGAGAATTTACCGGTTCTGGCGACAATCGCCGCTTTCACGTCCTCAGTCTTGAGAGGGAGAACGCCGGTTTGCAGGAGCGCGCCGAGCAAGACCATATTCACCGACAGGACGTTGCCCGCTTCTTTAGCGAGGGCCGCGGCGTCGAAGGCGATAAGTCTTTTCGCTTTCTCCCGGATCAGCTTCTGCAGCAAGCCCAAATCGGGGTAAACTCCTTTCCCGATGGCCACCGTGAAGGGGGGGAGCGGCGCCAGATTGGTTATCACTACGGTGCCGGAGTTGCCCTTGTTCATCGTCCGCAGTGTTTCGGAAGGCTCAAAGCCCACAATGACGTCCGCTTCGCCATTCGAAATGATCGTGCTTTCCGCCTCGCCAAAGATAAGGGTTGATTCTACAACCCCTCCCCGCTGCGCCATGCCATGGATCTCGCTCAAACGGACCGCAACTCCGGCCAACAGCGCCGCTTCACCCAAAATGCGCGAAGCCAGCAGGTTTCCCTGACCGCCTACGGCCACAATGACTAATCTTGTTGTTTTCATTTAATTTTATACCTCCGACATTACTTGTCTTTTATTGGCAAAATCGCATTTTCCGGGCAAATCTGCGCGCATATCGTGCACCCGACACACTGGATCGGGTCTATCTGGACCCGGTTATTCTTTATGAAGAACGCCGGACAGGCAAGTTCATTGACGCAGGTTCGGTGATTCTTGCATTTGTCACTGATGTAAAAAGGCTTTCCCTGCGCTTTTTTCAGACTCTTGGCATAGAGGGTGCACATCTCCTTGGCAATGATCACGGAAACACCTTTAAAACTCAGGGCTTCCTTGATAGCTTCCATACTCTTTTTGATTTTATAAGGCTTGATCACCGTGATGTGTGGAACTCCCAGGGCCTTCACTACGTCTTCAATGACCACGCGCCCGTAACCGGTCAGATTGAACTCACTCATGTCAACCCCCGGATTCGGCTGGTGGCCCGTCATGGCCGTGATGCCGTTATCAAGGATAACTAAGGTAAAGTTGTGGTTATTGAAGACTCCATTGATCAGGCCCGGTATGCCCGAGTGAAAGAACGTTGAATCCCCGATGAAGGCGATGACCTTTTTATCACCGTTTACCTTGGAAAAACCGCCGGCTGTGCCTACGGATGAGCCCATGCAGATGACGAAATCGCCCATGCTGAGAGGGGCCAGGAACCCGAGGGTGTAGCAGCCGATGTCGTTGGGGCAGATGGTATCCATCCCCAGCTCGGCGGCCGCTTTTTTAACGGCGTAAAATGTGGCCCGGTGAGAGCATCCCGCGCAAAGGGTGGGTGGACGCTGGGGAAGTTCCGGAACGTTGGAGAGGTCAAGCGGTTTGGGCGCCTTGTAGGCAACCTCGAAATACCGGGCGACGCACTGCCTGACCAGAGCGGGATCATACTCATAAAGACGGGAGAAAAGATCATCGTCCTTGCCCTTGATCGTCAGAGTAAGCTTCTCTTCCTGGGCAAAGGCCTTGACGGATTCCTCCATGTAGGGTTCGCCTTCTTCCACGATTAAAATCTTTTTGCAATCCCGCAAAAATTTCTTGATTAAATTTCCCGGCAGGGGATGGGAAAAACCAATGCGCAGCACCCGGACCTTACTTGCCAGTTTCAAGTCCTTGAGGGCGTCGGTTACGTAAGCATAACTCACCCCGTTGCAGATGATGCCGTAATCACCCCGGCCGACCACAAAATTATAGCTCGACTTGTCGGCCAGAGCGGTGGCGGCAGCGATGTTCTTCAGCAGCTTGACATGCAGCTTTCTCGACACAGCCGGCACGGTAACGTAGTTTAACGGGTCTTTGGTATAAGTACCCTTGACCTTTGGTTTTTTAATTTTGCCTAACTCAACGATGCCCGTAGAGTGGTTGAGCCGGGTGGTCGTTCTGAAAATCACCGGCTCCTGCAGTTTTTCCGAAAGATCGAAGGCATAGGAGAGCATTTCCTTTGCTTCCCCCACCGACGAGGGCTCCAGAATCGGCAACCCGGAGAGTTTGCCGTAGTAGCGGTTGTCCTGTTCGTTCTGACTGGAAAACATGGCGGGATCATCGGCAGTGACGATGACCATTCCGCCCTTGACGCCTACATATGCCAAGGTCATCAGGGCATCGGCGGCCACATTGAGCCCCACATGTTTCATGATGCACATGCTGCGCACGCCTGAATTCGCCGCCGCCGCCGCTACTTCCAGCGCCACCATTTCATTGGTGCTGTATTCGAAGTAGAGGGCGCTTTCCTGGGCTACCTGGAACAGGTTGAGTGAGATTTCCGAGGAGGGCGTTCCCGGGTAAGTGGCCGCAAACGCAAGTCCCGCCTCGATCGCTCCCCTGGCAATAGCTTCGTTTCCCAAGAGGAGTATTTTTTCGCCTGAATTATTCGTTAAAAGTTTATGCATGATTCCATCCTTGTTAGCATTGTCCCGTTAAGCAGCAAATGATCCCCAATTTCCTAAATACCTTTATACTCTGGTTTTTTTCTTCCCAGTGAGGAAAGTCCTTCCAGTGCGTCGCTGGTAGAAAATATTTTTTGCAGACTGCCCAGCTCAATTTCCACCGCCTCCGGAATAGACTTTCCGTTCTGTTGACTAATGATTTCGTCGGCGAACTTCAGTGCCAAGGGAGCTTTGTAACTCATAGCTTTAAGAGTCTTAGCGGCGAGTTCACCATCGCCTCCGGCGGGCTGCTTCCGGGCGAGCAGTTGGGCAACATTGCCCGGGCTGCAAAGCTGGGCCCTTGCCTGAAACCGCACGGGCACATCGCGCTTGCGGTATTTGTCCGGCTTGCCTTTCGTCAGCAGATTTTCGATCGCCTGATCTATTTCGCCCGGCTCTACCAATGCCGTGACGATGCCCAGCTCGGAGGCGTCTTGGGCGCTGATGGTGGCGCCGGTAAAGGTGAAATATCTGGCCAGCTCCGGGCCGATCTGACGCGTGAGGCGTAGCATCCCGCCCAGACCGGGATAGATGCCGATGCCTGTTTCGGGCAAAGCCATGGTGGTGGCTGACGTGGAAATTATGGCTTGGCACGACAGAGCGAATTCCGTGCCCCCGCCCAGAGAAAGCCCATCCATCAGGGCGATGGTCAATTTCTTTGAATTTTCGACTCTCAGCAACAGCTCGTGCCCTTTTCTCGTGAAGGCAATTATATCGGCAATCCTGCCGGCCTTGATCTTTTCCACAAAGTAACGGATGTCCGCCCCGGCAATGAAAGTTTTGCCGGCGCCCCGAAACACGATGGCCTTTATTGCCGGGTTGTTTTCCGCCTTGGCAAACCGGTCTGCCAGTTGGGCAAAAATAGCTTCGTTAAACGCGTTCATCGCCTCCGGTCTGTTGATGGTGATATAGGCAACCGGGCCTTTTTCCTCCAGATCAACATAACTGAAAACAAAGGGCTTACCGGTACTTTTCTGCTTTGCCAGCAGGTCAGGCATTTTAAAATCCGGGTACTTTTTCGTTATGGCGGAGACTAAGTCGTAAGCGCGTTCAACACCAATCTGATTCATTAGTTCAAAGGGGCCCAGCGACCAGCGCAGCCCGATCTTGGCGCCCCGGTCCGTGTCTTCCATGGTGGCCACGCCTTCGCCAACCAGCGCCGCGGCTACCCCGAAGCAGACGCCATATAATCTGTCGCTCACCGCTTGTATTTTGGATTCATCAACGGCGCCGGATAAATCCCAGAGTGCATTCTTATCCATCTGGGCTTTCAGGGCGGCCGCCGTAGCATAAAAGGGGCCCAGCTCGTTGCCGAGGGTAGTGGAAGAATGGACCGCTATCGGGATGCCCGTGACATTCATGAGCTCGAACGCCCCCATGCCGATATTGAAGGCCCGTTTAGCAGCTTCATCTATCGTGGCGATATTGGCCACGCCTTCCCCGAGCAGACGCGCCGCTTCGTTCAGGAAGGGGACAAAAAAACGGTTGACGGCAAATCCCGGCGCATCTTTCACGAGGATAGCCGTTTTTCCATGCAGTTTTGCCGCCAGGAGAGACCTCTCAATGGTTTCCCGGCTCGTTGTTGCGTGGGGGATAACTTCCAGCAGGCGGTTTTTGGCCGGATGATAGAAATAATGAAAGCCGATAAACCGATCGGGACGTGATGTCTTACAGGCAAAGTCCTTCACGAAAAAGCTGGATGTATTCGTGGCCAGGATTGTTTGCGCCGAACAAATCTTATCCAGCTTGGCGAACAGCTCCGACTTTACTTTCTTGTCTTCGAAAACAGCCTCGATTACCAGGTCGGCATCAGCGACCGCATTAAGGTCTGTTGTGCCGGTGATGCGGGATTGTATTTCCTTAACCTGGGCGGGGGTAAAAAGCTTACGCTCTATGCCATCGGCAAGAATCTTCGCGATGATGGACAGACCTCGCTGGACAGAACAAAATTTCAATTGTCAAGAAAAAATCTGGAATAGAATGGAAAAAATTATGTTTACAATCACCCTTCCATTCGTGGTACAAGCAACGCGGAAAGGGCCAACATGAAACATATTATTCTGGGCACGGCCGGGCATGTAGATCACGGCAAGACATCGCTCGTCAAGGCTCTCACCGGCATAGATACGGACCGACTCAAGGAAGAGAAGGAACGCGGCATTACCATTGAGTTGGGATTTGCCTCCCTCACCCTTCCCGATGGCCGATTGCTCGGGCTCGTGGATGTGCCGGGTCATGAGCGCTTCATAAAACACATGGTGGCCGGCGCCGGCGGCATTGATATGGTGGTCCTGGTGATTGCCGCCGACGAAGGGGTGATGCCGCAGACGAAAGAGCATCTGCATATCTGTTCCCTGCTGGGTATTAAAAAGGGCCTGGTCGCCCTCACGAAGACAGATATTGTTGAGCCATCCTGGCTGGAGCTCGTCACCGATGACGTCCGGGAATATCTGCAAGGCACATTCCTAGCCTCTGCCCCGCTGGTTCCGGTTTCCGCAGCCAACGGCGAAGGGTTGCCGGAACTTCTGCAGGCAATCTCGAACGTTACTGATCAAATAGAGGATGATTACGACAATGGCATCTTCCGGCTCCCGATTGACCGGGTCTTTACCATGAAAGGTTTTGGCACGGTTGTGACGGGCACGTTATTGTCGGGGAGTCTCCGCGTGGGAGAGGAAGTGGCCATCCTGCCCGGCCAGATCATGGCGAAAGTGCGGGGCTTGCAGGTGCATAACCGGCAGGTGGAGGAAGCCGAAGCGGGGCAGAGGACCGCCGTGAATTTGCAGGGGATAGAAAAGGCGGCGATTCTAAGAGGCGATGTGCTGGCCCATCCCGCTACCCTGAGCCCGTCGCGTCGCCTGGATGTCAGCCTCGAATATCTGCCTGCCGCCGGCAAAAAATTAAAGAACCGGGCGCTGGTCAGATTGCACGTGGGCGCCAGTGAGCTTATTACCCGCGTGGTATTGATGGACCAGGACGAACTGGAGCCGGGGGAAAATGCCTTTGCCCAGTTAGTGCTCGAATCACCGGCCGTGGTCATGACGCGGGACCGCTTTGTTATCAGGAGCTATTCTCCCATGACGACGATTGGTGGGGGCATGATTCTTGATTCCCAGGCCGTGAAGCATAAACGACATCTGGAGCAGACAGGGGACGATTTTCGCGTCCTCCGTGATGGCACAGATCAGGAACGAACGGCCGTGATGCTGGCCAGGGCGGGTCTGACAGGGATTACCATGCGGCAACTCGCCGTACGAACCGGGCTCCACCAGACAATGATGAAAAACATTCTGGCCGAAATGTTTGCCAAAAAACAGGCCGTCCTGATTGATAAAGAAGAAACACGGGCTCTGGCCTTCGGCCTTTATAAAGGCCTTCAAGCGCGGATCATGTCGCAGACGAAGTTGTATCATGAGAAATTTCCTTTGAAAGAGGGGCTGCAAAAAGAGGAATTGAAGAACTCCCTGGGACGCCCGGTCAGCGCCAAGCTTTTCCATTTGGTTATGCAGGACATGGAAAAAGGCGGTGGGCTGGTAGTCGAAAGGGAGCATGTCCGACTTGCCGGGCATGCCGTTGACTTGTCCGGCGAACAGGAGGACCTGCGCGGGGCCTTGGCCCGCGTTTACCTGGATGCGGCGCTGACACCGCCCTCCGTCAAGGAAGTAATGGCAAAATTTGCCGACCGGAAGGCGCAAATTGATAACGTCTTGGGAGTGATGCTCAAGGAAGGACTGCTTGTAAAAATCAGCGCGGATTTATTTTTTCACAGCGCGGTCATTCAAAAACTGAGGAATGATTACAAGGGCTTGCTGATCCGGGAGGAGAAGGCCAACCCGGCGAGCTTCAAGGAACTTACCGGCCTGTCCCGAAAATTTATTATTCCTCTCATGGAATATTTCGACATGACCAAGCTGACCATCCGGGCGGGCGAGTATCGCCTCCTGAGAGACAAAGCAGAGAACAATCAGTAACCTTAACGACCTCGTCAAAAGTCGTCATACCGGCGAAAGCCGGTATCCAGTGTTTTTGTAACGTGTTGGGAAAGGAAAATACCGTGGAGAAAAAAAATATATATATTCGTGACATCAAGTCGGGAGACAAGGTCGGAGATTATTTCCTGGTGGCGGAAAAAAACCTGGCCTTTTCCCAGAAGGGTGCGCCTTATCTCAATGTGCGCCTCAAAGACAAAACGGGGGAGCTCGACGGCAAGATATGGGATAATGCCCGGGAATGGGACAAGGCCTTCAAAAAGGGCGACATTGTCCGTATTGAAGCGCGCTCGGCAAATTATAAGAACGTAATCCAGCTCTCCATCATGGAGCTGAAAAAAGCGGCCGATGAGGACATCACCCTGAGCGACTATCTCCCCGCCGCCAGAAGGGATGGGGGGGAGATGCTGGCCGAACTGATGATCATTGTGGAAAGCGTGGACAACCCGCACCTGAAAGCCTTATTGAACGCCTTTTTCCGGGATGAGGAGATAGCTGATCTTTTTAAAAGGGCGCCGGCGGCGAAAGGCTTTCATCACATCTATCTCGGCGGTCTCCTGGAGCATACCCTTTCGGTGGCTCGCCTCCTCGACCTGGCCTGCGCCCAGTATGAAGGCATTGACCGGGACTTGCTGCTGACAGGCGGCATCCTGCATGATATCGGCAAAATTTATGAATTATCCTATGGCCGGACCGTTGATTATACCGATGAGGGCCGCCTGGTTGGACATATTGTCATGGGAGCTGAGATGGTGGATAAGCGGATCGCCGCGCTGGAAGATTTCCCCGCTCACCTGGCGCTGAAGTTAAGGCATGTAATGCTTAGCCATCACGGAGATTTGGAGTATGGTTCGCCGAAGCGCCCCAAGACCGTGGAGGCCCTGATCGTCCATTTTATGGACGACCTTGATGCCAAGGTAAACGCCTTTCAGGAATTCATTGCGGCGGCCCCCGATGATGAATCCGGCTGGACCCCTTATCATCGCTTGCTGGAGCGGTTTATTTACAGAAACAAGGCATGAGGTCCTCGTCAAAAGTCGTCGCACCGGTGCAAACCGGTGTCCAGTGCTTGTGTAACGCTTCGCAAATCCACCCTGCATTACTTTCCCGCTCCTGGTGAGCATAGCCGTTCCGCTCATGGTGAGCCTGTCGAACCAACCACCCCCCCCAAAAAAAAACTTCAAAACTAGTACCAAGGTACTATAGACTATATAAAAACAAAGTTTAAACTGGACTCAAAATAACAATAAACAATTCTTTAACCTTAAAAGGAGGATTTAATCATGGCCAGCAGCGAAAGCACAACGGGAACAGCAGCAGGAAGTCAGACGGTAGGCAAGGTATTTATTCAATATGGAACGGCAAAAGCCGTGGCGGCGGATGGGACGGAAAGAGCCCTCGCACCCAACAGCCCGATTTTTGCCCATGACCAGATTATCACCGACAGTGACGGCAGCGTTTCCATCATGATAGACGGCCATGATGGCGCCCCGGCGACCCAGTTGGATCTCGGCCGAATGAGCCATGTGACTATTGACGAAGATGTTTATGCCGGAGCAGCGCCGGGAGTAACCGCGGATGCCACCGCCGAGGCCGATAAGATTCAGCAGGCCCTCTTAGCGGGCGATCAGCCGATTGACCTGGATGCCACTGCCGCCGGCGGTGACGGCGGGGCAGGCGGAGGAGTCACTTCGCCCTTCAGTTTATCTCTGACAGGCGCTGAGGGCCAAGTTGGTTCTGGCGCGGGCACCACAGGAACAGAATTTGGAACATCAGGCACCATCCAGGGAGCATTCGCTGCACCAACCGACGCACCTGTTGTTCCGCCCGACGCACCTGTTGTTCCGCCTTACGTACATGTTGTTCCGCCCGACGCACCTGTTGTTCCGCCCTACGTACCACCCGTTAACCATGCTCCGACTATTACCGACGGTATAAACCATGTTTCGGATATTACCGGCGGTACCTCTGTATACGAGGCTGCCCTAGCGAATGGATCGCACGTTGTTAATACAACGACGGATGTCACCGGGCACTTTACTCTTTCTGATGCCGATGGTCTGGGCGATATCAAGACTGTCACCATCAATGGCGAAACAATCAACATTGCCAATTTGGTGGGGCACACCTTTGCAGGAGAGCATGCGCATGGGACATTGACGATTGATGGATACGATACCGCAACCGGAATCGTCGGCTACCATTATGACTTGACGAGTGCCGCAGTACCAGGAACCCACGATGCACCTGAGAACGACGTATTCACAATGACCACCTCGGACGGTACAGCCAGTTCTGACCCGGCGCATATTACCATCAATATCATGGATGACGTGCCGGCGGCGTATGACACTTCCGGCGAGGCACATTATATCACAATTCCGCACGCACCTGCAGACATACTGACTGGTTGGAATGTTGATGATGTTCACGGTGTTGGTCATGCGACTCTAAATGTGCTCGACGCCGATCCTCATAGTTGGGGGATAACGAACCATGTATCGATTTCAGATCATATAATAACGATCACGGATCCGGGCTCGGGTAATCCAGAAGTAAGGGCTGTTTCTTCACCCGAATTCGTTGTGGCTGACGGCCACACGGCCAACATCCACTTCGATGTCAACATCGTAGATAGTACGTCAGGAGACCACTTCAGCTGGACGCTCTACCATGAGGGTAGCAATGGTGATTGGAGTGCGGTCAACGGCGCAGGCGGCACACTGACAGAGAGTGATTCCGTAAATTACCCATTAAACAATCCAGCAGGGGCCGATGGCACCTATCGCCTGGTCTTCGATGCAAACGATGTGACGGGTGGATCCGATAAGTTTACGGTACAGATAGACGATATTCATGTGACCACGCCACAGCCAGATACCTATCAAGTCGTAGGAGATGTCCACGGCACCCTCCAAGGTGAATTTGGCGCCGACGGTGGCCATGTTGATTCGATTGCGGCATTGAGCCATGTCGATGGGAAAGTAATCGATGGACACTCCGATACCACCCCCGCAGACGGTTTGAAGGTGACAGGTGAATACGGCGGCGTGCTTGATGTTAATCCCAGCACCGGTGCTTACACTTACACTGCGCATGACCCCAGCAATGCAGCAGGCCCAGGGCATGAGACATTTAGCTTCACGCTAATAGATGGTGACGGAGACACGTCAATCGCGCAGCTCGACATGCTTATCCATCACGATCCTCCTACTGTTGGTTAAGTTTATATCAGTTGTATAAACCAGCGCTGTCCGTCTTCTCTCAGGCGGGCAGCGCTTTTTTTGGGTAATTTTGGGTGGTAATTTGGGGACGGTAATTTGGGGACACCATACTAAATTATTGACAAGCCTTATGACCCCTTTGTCCGCCTCTGGGCTTTTGAATAGGCATCGAGTTTTTTTCTCATCCCCACGGCAACGACTATGACTTCAATCATTTCGGGAGTCCCGCGGACAGTAAACTTAATTCTCGGTATCTTTCTTTCTCGGTCCCGGTTTTGTCAGCTTTTCAGATACTGCTTCAAATCCCGATAGTAGTTTTCGTGGGGACCAATCATAACCAACTCCAGGTCTTGGCCGACCTTTCGATAGGCAAGAAGATATTGCATGGTATTTATCTTGAACTTATGGACGAATACTCCCGCAAGGTCTCCCTTCTTCTCTTCTCCAAGCGAAGGGTTCTGAGAGATTTTTAGCACCTCCTGATCCAGGAATTCTTTTTCCTGTTTCAGCATCTTCTTTACCTTCTGGGCGAAAGAGTTTGACTGGTATGTTGTCATAGCCGCCTATCCAAATCTGTATTCCGTTTTTTCGCCTTGCTCCAATTCCCCAAGCCCGATCAGAATTTCCTTGATGAGTAAATAGGTCAGGTCCGGATTCTCTTCGACGCATTTACCCATTCGAGCCCAATGATCAATCTGGCCTGCTACGGACCGGTGGTCAATTCGACTAAATTTTCTGGCCTCAGTGACAAGTCCTTCAGATACCCTTACGGCTGTTGCCATCGCATATTCCTCCCAAAATTATTGTTGCATTCTGTAAACACTATACATCTATTGATTGCGTAATGCAACTCGTAAAAAATGGGAGACACTTCCAATACTGTTCGGTATGGATATACGGACATCGTCCAGTTGCCTCATTGAAAAATGTTACCGAAGGGTGAGATATTTTGGATAACGTAAAAGTTTTGGTTGACCATGGAGCGGATGTCCGTTATCTTTACGGCAATAAGCAAAGCGCCCTGTTTTATGCAGCAGCTCGCAGGCGCTTTGAGATCGCACGGATTTTGATGGCGAAGGGAAGCGATTCTTGCCTTCTAGCCAACAATGGATAACAAATAGAGATAGGCGTGGACAAACGAATAATTGGAATCACGATGGCAGAAACACCCGAGACTGAATTTCAAGGCCAGCAAACCGAAACCGATTCCAGCCTCGCCATTTATCTGGCCGCTACCCCCACCGTCGAAACCAACCACCCTGATATAGTATCATTCGCCGCGAAATACGCCTCCGGGGCGAGCGATCACGTCGAAGCCGCAGTCCGCCTCTACTACGCGATACGCGATGGCATCCGATACGACCCCTACACTTTCTTTGTATCGGTACAGAGCTTCGAGGCGAGCCAAACCCTTAGAGCCGGACGTGCCTGGTGCGTTCCGAAGGCGATTCTGCTCGCGGCCTGCTGCCGCGCACTGGGTATCCCGGCGAGGCTCGGCTTTGCCGATGTCCGTAACCACCTTTCCACGGAGCGCATGCGACAGATGATGCGGACAGATATCTTCTACTGGCATGGATACACCTCGCTCTACCTTGAGGGGCGGTGGGTCAGGGCCACGCCGGCGTTCAATATCCAGCTCTGCCGGAAGTTCAACCTTCTTCCCCTGGAGTTCGACGGACGATCGGACTCGCTCTTCCATTCCTTTGATGCGGCGGGCAATCGGCACATGGAGTACATCCATTACCGGGGAGAGTTTGCCGATACACCGATCGAAAGTATGTTCACCACGTTCCGGGAACTCTACCCCGGCTTATGGCGTGCAGAAGGACAGGATATCGGCGCTTGGGCCGACTTCGAGCAGGATGTGGAAGCCGAGACGAAAGGATGAGCATACGGGAATTTGATAAGACTGTCAGGCCAGGAAAAGGTCCCTGGTGGAAATATTGAGTCCACTGGTGAGATTGACGCCCAGGCGCCTCAATCCCGCTTCGATAATATTGCCGGATGACTTCCTGCTTGGCCGCTTCTCTGGCCGGAACCGGTCACAATCATAAGAGGTTTATCGGTTTCAATGTGGTCATTGGCGCCGTATCCCTCATAGAGCCGTACATGCTTCTTCCTGAAAACAGTAAAACGTCATCCTTGAAGAAGGTGCTTGATTATTTCTTGACATCGGCGCGCCGTTGAGCTAAAAATAGCCACATAATAGCTTCCATGTCGTAAATTGTTCATGGATAAACTTTAACCTTTAACAAAGGAGAAAAAAATGAAACACTTTAAGATGGTGCCTTTCACTCTCGTTGCAGTAATGGTAGGCATTTTATTTTCCACAACGGCCTTTGCAGTAACAAAGCTCAATTACTCAATATTCTTCCCTGCACCTCACAAAAATAGCGTATTGGCTACGGAATGGGGTAAAGAGATCGAGAAAAGGACCAAGGGAGAGGTTGTGGTCACGATGTTTTACGGTGGTACGCTGACCCCGGCCGACAAGTGCTACGATGGCGTGGTTAAAGGTATTTCGGACATCGGTAGCTCGGTATTTTCTTATACGATGGGCAAGTTTCCTCTGACGGAGGTCCTCGACCTGCCCATGGGATCCAAGACCGCCGCTACGGCCACCCGCATGGTTAATGATTATTACAACAAATTCAAGCCTAAAGAGTTGGAAGAAGTGCAGATAATGTACCTGCACGCCCATGGCCCCGGAATCATCCATAACAAATCCAAAGCTATCGCCACACTTGAGGACCTCAAGGGCATGAAGATCCGGGCCACCGGCACCACCGGCAAGCTTGTAAGTCACCTCGGCGCCACAGCCGTGGGTATGCCCATGGGTGAAACTTACGATGCCATCAGCAGAGGCGTGGCCGAAGGTGTGGCGTGCCCTGTGGAGACGCTGCAGGGATGGAAAATCGGTGAAGTCGTAAAATATACGACTCAGAACTTCGGTACGGCCTATAACATCTCATTCTTTGTGGCGATGAATAAAAGCAAATGGAATGCGCTGACTCCCGAGATCCGGAAAATCATCGAAAAGATCAATGAGGAGTGGATTGTCAAGACCGGACAGGCCTGGGATGATATAGACAAGTCCGGCTATGATTTTTACCAGAAGCAGGGCGGCAAAATTACCACGCTTTCCAAAACGGAAGAAGCCAGATGGATCAAGGCGGTACAGCCCATGTTTGAAGAATATGTAAAAGAAAAGACGGCCAAGGGTCTGCCGGCAAAGGAGGCTTTGAAATTCTGCCAGGATCGCCTGCTGCAACTGCAGAAATAGGATGGAGAATTGAGGGGTAATATAAGAAACATATAATTTAGGAGCGCCTCATGAAAGGATTCATCAACGTTATCAAGGGAATATGTAGTTTGCTGAATGTTATCGCCGGGATCAGCCTGACATTTCTCATGCTCTTGACCATTGCTGACGTAGTCTTAAGGTTTTGCAAGATGCCTGTTCGCGGCACCTATGAAATGGTGGCTTATGCCGGCGCCATTGTCATCGGCTTTTCCCTGCCAATCACCTCCTGGATGAGAGGGCATATCTTCGTTGACTTTCTGGTTTTGAAATTTTCCAAGCCAGTCCAGAACATCATTAACCTGACCACCAGATGCGTCGTCATCGTGTTATTCCTGCTGATCGGTTGGAACCTCATGAAATACGGCATGGATCTTTTCCAATCGGGTGAAGTCACGACCACTCTGCGGCTCCCCTTTTACCCGATTGCCTACGGAGTGGGCCTGTGCTGCTTTATGGAGTGTCTGGTCATGGTCGGCGACATCTACAAGATACTGGGAGGCGAATATGAATGAGGTAACCATCGGCCTTGCGGGTCTGGCGATAATATTGCTGCTTTTTCTCACGGGCATCGAGTTGGGATTTGCTATGGCCCTAATCGGTTTCCTGGGATTCGGTTATATCGTATCTTTCAGCGCCGCCTCCAATCTTTTGGCCAAGGATATTTTCGATGTCTTTTCCTCTTACGGATTTACGGTTATTCCCCTCTTTGTGCTCATGGGCCAAGTCGCTTTTAATGCCGGCATTGCCCGCCGGTTATTCAATGCCTCCTACAAATTCATTGGACATATTCCCGGCGGGCTGGCTATGGCAACGGTGGCCGGCGCCACGGCCTTCAAGGCCATTTGCGGATCTTCCCCGGCTACGGCGGCAACGTTTGCCGTGGTGGCCGTGCCGGAAATGGATCGCTACGGATATGGCAAGAAGCTCTCCACCGGCATCGTCGCCGTAGTGGGAACGCTGGGTATTCTCATCCCGCCCAGCGTTACGCTGATCGTCTTCGGCATCATTACCGAGCAGTCCATCGGCAAGCTCTTTCTGGCCGGATTGATACCGGGATTGATGATTGCCTTCTTTTTCATCTGCATCATCTATATCTGGTGCAAAATTGATCCGGCCCTCGGCCCAAAAGGCGAAAAATCCACATGGAAAGAGCGCCTCCTTGCCTTGCCCGAGATTGCCTGGGTGGTGGCCATTTTCCTGTTTATGGTCGGGGGGCTGATGTCGGGATTATTCACTCCCACGGAAGCGGGCAGCGTGGGGACTTTTTTTGTGCTCATATTATCGTTTGCCAAGCGGGACATAAAATTGAAGGGCTACATCACGTCGGTGGCGGAATCTTTGCGCACCGCGTGCATGGTCCTGATGCTCATCGCGGGCTCAGCCGTCCTGGGGCACTTTCTGGCCGTGACCAGGATTCCCATGATCGCCGCGGACTGGGTAGGTGCGCTGGCCCTGAATCGCTACATAATCATGATTATTATCAGCATTATCTATCTAATCGGCGGTTCATTTATTGATGATCTGGCTTTCATGATTCTTGCCACCCCGATCTTCTATCCGTGTATCATCAAGCTCGGCTTTGATCCCATCTGGTTCGGCATGATCATCGCCATCACGGTCATGGTCGGGGTAGTAGTCCCGCCTGTTGCCATTAACGTCTTTGTGGTCAACAAGATCACCAAGGTTCCTTTTGGCGTGATTTACGCCGGGGTCTATCCCTTTTTAATCAGTCTCGTCGTTTGCGCGGCTCTGCTTTTCATCTTCCCGCAACTGGCGCTCTGGCTTCCGAATCTGCTTATGGGGTAAGGGATAAAGAAAGGGTAAAAGGTAAAAGGGGCGCCGGAGAAAGCACCGGCGCCCCTTTTTGTTTAGGGCCTGAAACGGAAGAACTGTTGCGTTTGTCCGCTCAGATTTTGAAGGCTTCGGCAATACCGGCATACTGCTTGCGCAGCTTTGGTTTTTCAATTTTGCCGGTGGGGTTCCTCGGGATTGGTCCGAAGAATACTTTTCTCGGGCGCTTGTATTTGGGCAGCGCCGCACCGAATTTAAGAACCTCATCCTCGGTCAGGCTCATGCCCGTTTTCGTTTCAATAACCACGGCGACAATTTCACCGAGACGTTCGTCGGAAAGGCCGATGGCAGCCACGTCCTTGATTTTCGGGTTGGTATGGAAGAAATCTTCAACCTCTACGGGAAAGACGTTCTCTCCACCCGTAATGATGATGTCTTTTTTGCGATCCACGAGCCAGATAAAGCCGTCTTCGTCGGCGCGTGCCATATCGCCCGTAGAGAGCCAGCCGTCAAAGCTTAGCGCTTTCTTTGTCGCCTCCGGGTTTTTATAGTATTCTCTCATGATACCCGGCCCGCGTACGCACAGCTCTCCCACCTCCTCCTGCTTCAATGTCTGGCCAAACTCGTCCACAACCTTGAATTCCCAGTTGAAACCGGGTAGTCCGATAGCGCCGATCTTGTGTTCATTGCCCAGACCGAGATGGACACATCCCGGGCCGGTGGACTCGCTGAGACCGTAATTGGTATCGTAATCCATGGCGGGGAAACGCTCTTTCCATTGTCTGATCAAGGACGGCGGCACGGGCTGGGCGCCGATGTGCATGAGCCGCCACTGATCCAATTTGTAGTTGGATGCCTTCAGCTCGCCGTTCTCTAATTTCATGAGTATATCCTGGGCCCACGGCACCAGCAGCCAAACGATGGTGCCTCCTTCTTCACTAACTGCTTCGAGGGTCCATTCGGGTGATACGCCTTTGAGAATAACCGCCTTGCCCGCGACGATAAAACTTCCGAACCAGTGCATCTTGGCGCCCGTGTGGTAAAGCGGTGGGATCAGGATAAAACAGTCCTGCCTGGTTTGTCTATGGTGGGCATTTTCTACGATGCAGGCCCAGAGCATGTTGTCGTGGGTGAGCAGGATTGGCTTGGGCTGCCCGGTGGTGCCGGATGTGAAGTAGAGTCCGCATTCGTCCTGGGGACCGATTGCTACGCTCAACGGTGTCGTCGGTGCGCCGGCGCGAAGTTTTGCAAAGTCCTGTGCATAATCGGGCATTTTATTGCCGACACAGATATATTCTTCCACGGTCGGGAGTTGAGCATTGATGGCCGTTATTCTGTCGGTAAACTCTTGATCGAAAATGATAATTTTCGGTTCTGCCACGTCACAGCAATACTTGACGTCTTCAGCCATAAAACGGAAATTGAGCGGCACAACCCAAGCTCCCGTTCTTACAATACCGAAATATGCCACTAACCAATCAATGGAGTTCATCATGAAGTGAACTATTTTATCGCCTTTCTTGATGCCCTTTTTCAAAAGAACATTGGCAAACTGATTGGCCTGGTCGTCGAATTGCTTCCAGGTAATTTCCGATCTTTTCTTCTCCGCGGGTATGCGCTCTATAAGCGCTACGTCGTCAGGGTACATTCTGGCATTTCTCGCTAAGATATCGCCGATGTGTGTATATGTATTGCCCATATTAATCCTCCCGATTTATTTTTCTGGGATATTAGGCTAAGGTGCCATGTATGTCAAGACAATAAAAAAACAATATTAAGCAAAATAAACCTTGCATTTCCATAAAAAATCATTTAGGGTGTCCCAGTTGATGTGCAGTATATGTTTGTAGCTAACGAATAACGAAAAGATCGGACCGCACAATCCACGTTCTCGGAAGGTGCGGTTTTTTTGTTTGCGCAAACATGCTGCCAGCCGAATAGTTCGGCAACATTTAAATGGTTCCCGCAAGGAACCCAATACAAAGGAGTAGTAAAGATGTCAGAAGGAACAGTAAAGTGGTTTAATGATTCAAAGGGTTTCGGCTTTATCGAGCAGGACGGGGGCAAGGACGTATTCGTGCATCATTCAGCAATCCAGGCAGACGGCTTCAAGTCGCTTGCCGAGGGTGATCGGGTCAGCTTCGAAGTTGTCGCCGGCCCCAAAGGTCCGGCTGCGGAGAGTGTTCGCAAGCTGTAAGACCTGACCTTCGTTTTCATTAAAAAAGCTCCCTGTAATGGGGGGCTTTTTTTATTGTCCCCACTGGGTGGGTAGGGTAATAAAAAGTCGCACTGAAACCCCGGTGATGATCCGGGGGTTTTTACGATAAAGGGATCAAGACATGATAAACGCATCGGACATTGCCCTCTCCTATGGCAAGAGGATTATCTTCAAAGACGTCAACATAAAGTTTATCCGGGGGAACTGCTATGGACTGATCGGCGCTAATGGCGCGGGCAAATCCACTTTCCTCAAGATACTGGCGGGCGAAACCGAACCGGACCAGGGTACCATTTCGGTCAGTCCCGGAGAGAGGATAGCAGTCCTGAGCCAGGACCAGTTTGCCTTCGACGAGGAAACCGTATTCAACACCGTTATTATGGGGCACGCACGGCTTTACGAACTGATGGCCGAGCGGGAGGCGATCTACGCCCAGGCGGAGTTCTCGGAGGAGGACGGAATACGCTGCGGCGAGATAGAGGCCGAATTCGGGGAGATAAACGGTTATGAAGCAGAATCCGAGGCGGCCGTGCTGTTGAGCGGTCTCGGTATTCCGGAGGAGCTGCGCCCAAAGAAGATGAAGGAACTGGATGGGGGCGATAAGGTGCGAGTGCTTTTGGCCAAGGCCCTCTTCGGCAATCCGGACATCCTCCTGCTGGACGAGCCGACCAATCATCTGGACCTGAAATCCATCGCCTGGCTGGAGGATTTCCTCTCCCGCTTTCAGAACACCGTCATTATTGTCTCCCACGACCGCCACTTCCTGAACCAGGTCTGTACGCATGTGGCGGATATAGATTTCGGACTGATCAAGGTATTCGTGGGCAACTACGATTTCTGGTACCAGGCGAGCCAGCTCCATCTGAAACAAAAGTTGAGCGAAAACAAAAAGATCACCGCCAAGGCCGACGAACTGAAGGAATTTATCCAGCGTTTCAGCGCGAATGCCTCCAAGGCCAAACAGGCCACCTCCAGGAAAAGGCTTCTCGAGAAACTCACGATCGAGGAAATGCCGGTCTCATCCCGAAAATACCCCTTCATCGTCTTCAAGCCCGAGCGGCCCTGCGGCGACATCATTCTGGAGATAAACGGACTCTCCAAAGCAATCGGCGGGATTCCCGTCTTGAACGACCTCTCGCTAATTGTTAACAAGGGAGACAAGATTGCCTTTGTCGGCGCGGACAGTCTAGCCAAGACCACCCTCTTTCAGATCCTGGCCGGGGAAATGTCGCCGGACAGCGGCAGCTTCCGCTGGGGGGTAACCATCAATCCCGCCTATTTCCCCAAAGAGAACAGTTCTTTTTTCGACAACGACCTGAACCTAGTGGAGTGGCTCGCCCAGTTCTCCCCTGAGGCCGAGGGGCAGACCTTCGCCCGGGGGTTTCTCGGCAAGATGCTCTTTTCCGGGGAAGAGGCGACGAAGAAGATATCTGTCCTCTCCGGCGGCGAGAGGGTCCGGTGCATGCTTTCCAAGATGATGCTCACGGGCGCGAACGCCCTCATCCTCGACGAGCCGACCAACCACCTGGACCTGGAGTCCATCACCGCCCTGAACAATGGCCTGATCGCCTTCACGGAGGTGGTGCTCTTCTCCTCCCACGATCAACAGTTGGTATCTACGGTGGCAGACAGGATCGTGGAGATCACCCCGGCCGGAGTTATAGACCGGATGATGGGCTTTGATGAATACCTAGAAAATGGCGAGGTGACGATGATCAGGCAGGAGCTTGGCTACGGTCAGCAGGGATTTCGCCTTTAGTAAGTTAGCATTTGCTTTACCGCGGAAAGCAAATGCGTGAACGCATTAGCAAGTTAGAAATTGTTTACCAGTAAACAATTTCGTTAACGCACTTATCCCGCTCAGCGGGGCTTATCCCGTTTATCGGGGTTAGCATCCCCTCATCATTCTTCGCGAAAGACCTCTTCGCGTTTTTTCCCCAGGGTGGGGATGCAGGCGGCAATTATCGCCAGAGCGGCAAGACTAAGCAGGGTCAAGCTGATGGGGCGTTGTAAAAAAACCATCGGGTCGCCGCGCGAGAGCAGCATGGCCCGGCGCAGATACTCCTCCATCAGCGGGCCGAGGATGAAGGCCAGGAGCAGCGGGGCAGGTTCGCAGTCCAATTTGGTAAATATATATCCCAGGAAGCCGAAAAGCGCCATGAAATAGATATCAAACTGGGCATTCTTCAAGCTGAACACGCCGATCCCGCAAAACACGAGGATCGCCGGGTAAAGGAAATGGTAAGGTATCGTAATAATCTTCACCCACATGCCGATCATGGGCAGATTGAGGACAAGCAGAAAAAGATTGCCGATCCACATGGAGACGATAATCCCCCAGAACAGCGCCGGCTGCTCGGTAATTACTGATGGACCGGGCTGGATGCCCTGAATGATCATGGCGCCTACCATAAGCGCCATAACGGGGTTAGACGGGATACCGAGCGTGAGCATAGGAATGAAGGAGGTCTGGGCGCCGGCATTGTTAGCCGACTCCGGGGCGGCAACGCCTTCGATGGCACCCTTGCCGAATTCGGCTCGATGCTTCGAGACCTTCTTGTCAATAGAATAGGCGGCAAAGGCGCCGAGAATGGAGCCGCTGCCCGGCAGAATACCCAGGGCCGAACCGATCGTAGTTCCGCGCAGGATCGGCCAGACCATGCGTTTCCAGTCCTCCTTGGTTGGCATCAGGGAAGTGACCTTCGTCACCTCGCCCATGCGGCCTGCTTCGTTTTCCAGATTGCGAATAATTTCGCCGAGACCGAACATGCCCATGGCAACCACGACAAAACCGATACCATCAGCCAGCTCGATAATGCCGAAGGTAAATCGCTGGACGCCGGAATTGACATCCGTACCCACCAGCCCGAGCAGAAGGCCCATGATAACCATGCCCACGGCATGCAGCAGGGAACCTTGAGCCAGCACTACGGCGGCCATCAGTCCGAGGACCATGAGCGAAAAATAATCCGCCGGGCCGAATTTCAGTGCGACTTCGGCAAGGGGCGGCGCAAACAGGGCGATGAGGAAGGTAGCAACAGTACCGGCAAAAAAGGAACCGACGGCTGCCGCGGTGAGGGCCACACCGGCCCGTCCCTGACGCGCCATCTGATAACCGTCGAGCGTCGTAACCACCGATGCCGCTTCGCCCGGGACATTCACCAGAATAGAGGTAGTGGAACCACCGTACTGGGAGCCGTAGTAGATGCCAGCCAGCATAATCAAGGCGGAGACGGGCGGCAGGACAAAGGTAACGGGGAGCAGCATGGCAATGGTGGCCGTCGGTCCGAGTCCGGGCAAAACGCCGATCAGGGTACCGAGAAAAACACCTGCCAGGCAGTACAACAAGTTGGCGCCCGTGGCGGCCGTCTGAAAACCTAAACTGAGGTTCGCAATGAGTTCCATAATGCCTCTCTAAATAGTGACCAGATTATCCGCCAAACCACGAACCCAATATTGGGAGCGGAACTCCCAAGCCCTTCAGGAATATCAAAATGCAGCCGAACGTCAGCGCCATTGCCACTGCCAGTGTCGGCTTCCAGCGGAACTGAATGCTCGCATAAGAACTGACGATTACCAAAACGGGCAGCGCTATGATGAGCCCGGCGCCCCGAACGATCAGTCCAAACAGCAATACTGAAGCAATAACGAGGAAAAGTCCCTTGAATGTTATGGTGCTGATCGGAGTGCCGGGCTGGATAAACGATCGGATCATGGAAATAATCCCGATTACGATCAAAAGCAGGCTGAGAACCGTCGGAAAGTAGGCCGGTCCCATCCTCGTGCCGGTGCCCATTCCATAATCACGGCCGATGAAAATTACGGCCGATCCAAAGGCAATGTAAATGATACCGGTACAGAAATCCTTGATATTGCGTATGTGTGATGTCACGACATTCTCCTGCAACAAGCCCTGGCCCCGATAAACGGGATAAGTAAGTTAACAAAATTATTTTTTCCGGAAAAAATAATTTCTCACTTACTAATTAGTCGGCGTAGATGCCCGCTTTCTTGATGATCGGCGCCCACTTGTCAATTTCTGCCTTGAGATGCGCCCGGAGCGCTTCCGGAGTAGCGCGATTTGCGGCCACCGGTTCGGTGCCCAGTTCGGCAAAGCGCTGTTTTACCGTGGCATCCTTCAACGAATCCTGCAGAGCCTTCGCCAGCGTATCAATGATGGCCTTCGGTGTGCCCTTGGGCGCATACAGACCGTGCCACGCCGATATTTCAAAGTTCGGCAACCCGGCTTCACCGAGTGTCGGCACATCCGGCAGCGACGGTACCCGCTTCCTGGTCGTCACTCCATAAACCTTGATTTTTCCACCTTTTATCTGACTGGTGGTGTTGGTGGTCTGATCGCACATGATGTCCACCTGGCCGCCGAGCAGATCATTCATGGCCGGACCCGTGCCTTTATAGGGAATGGTGGTCAAGTCCGTCTGGATAGCGGTCATGAAAAGCATGCCGCACAAGTGCGAGACAGCGCCCAGTCCGGCATTGGCCAAATTGATCTTCTCCTTGTTGGCCTTTACATAGGCAATCAGCTCTTTGAGATCCTTGGCCGGAAAATCCTTCCTCGCGACGAGCGTCATCGGCACCTCGTTAATCAGTCCAATGGGCTCGAAGTCTCTAATGGGATTATAGGGCAGCTTCCGATAGAGGGACGGGGCGGTGGAATGGCCGATATGATGCAGAAAAAGCGTATATCCGTCCGGGGGAGCATTAGCCACGCGCGCCGCCCCAATGGTGCCTCCGGCGCCGTCCACATTCTCGACAATGATCTGGGTCTTGAGCGCTGCGCCCATGGACCGGCTAAGCAGACGGGCCACTGTGTCCGTCGGGCCGCCGGCAGTGAACGGCACGACGATGGTAACCACTTTTGACGGGTACGGTTCTGCTGCGTACGCCGGTAATACGCCAAGAAACACAAGACAAATAAGTATACTCAAAACTTTGTTAATCATGGTCCCTCCTCCATCAACGCCTAGTTATGAATATCAGTTACAAGAAAACAGTACCCACCTCGGATTTCATCGGATAATATTGAAGTCGCCTTTCTGTGTCAAGATAATAATTCCTCATACGCAAAAATCTGCCGGAGCGCAACGATCGGCTGGATTGCCTTTGTTGGGCTGATTATTCCGTTGTGCGGGCTGCTTCTGTGTGCAACTTCAAACCTAGTGCATTTATTACTTTAAGGATGGTATCGAAGCCTGGACTTCTTTCACCGGAGAGAGCCTTATACAGACTTTCCCGAGACAAACCGGCATCTCGTGCCACCTGAGACATACCTCTTGCCCTTGCGATGTCCCCCAATGCTTTTGTAATAAACGCTGCATCACCATTCGCTTCTTCAATGCACATTTCCAGGTAAGCGGCCATTTCTTGAGGAGTGCGAAGGTGCTCGGAGACCTCATATTTTGTTGTAACAGTTTTTGCCATATTCAACTCCTATAAATTTCGTGCCAAGCGAAGTGCAGTTTTTATATCTCTGGCTTGCGTGCTTTTATCGCCACCAGCCAGCAAGATTATCACCGATCGCTCACGCTGTATGAAATAAACCCGATAGCCGGGACCATGATCAATACGCATCTCCGAAACTCCTTCACCCACAGGCTTAACATCCCCAGGATTACCTGCAGCCAGTCTCTCAATTCTTGCCTGAATGCGTGCACGTGTACGGATATCTTGCAGACTGTCGATCCACTCAGCGAAATGTTCGGTTTTACGAATTTCGATCATGAAAATGTTGTAGCCGTATGGCTACACTTTGTCAACAAAATTGTTATAGTGGGGGTGCCCAACGCTACGCCTGACCAGCGGGCGCGGTTTTTAGCCCGTCTACGTCCAGGCGCTTGTTAGCACAATCATTTTTTTGAACCAATAACGAGATTGTCCACTACTTTTAGAACTGAGGTGTCCCAAGGGTAATCCTCATTTCTCTTCATCCATTGTTCTGCCTTCGAAGAAAATGTCGTATCGGAGGCAACTGGGATAAAAAATTGTGATATAATTTCTTTCATGAGGAGCCATTCGCTCTCCAAATCATTCTTTATGTTTGTACTGCCATGTAAAAACCAAAGAGTGTATTCGCGATCGATGGGCGGAATGACATTGGGTAACATGTGATGCATGACCTTAGAATGCCCAACAATGCTTGTCCCGCTTGCCATTACCTTAATGCCTAGAAAAATTTCCTTTAAGACCGCCCATTTCATATCGGTCATTTCGTGAAAATCAAATCCCTGCGCCTGGGCAATCCCGTTGTTCAGGGGTTCGACACTCTGGAAGAAAGTGTGAAAGCTTTGCATTTTAGGTCCACTACTACCCATTCTATGCATCCCCCAGGAGGCAAGTGTTGCGTAAACGTATTCTAAATGAGTAGATGACACCGGTGGATTTCGTGTTGCTAACGCGCGCTGATGAAAATAGAGACTCGGACCACTAAAAATCTCAGCTTTGTAGTAGGTATCGTGATAATTCTCAGCATTTGCCAATATCTCTCTTACCTTGTCCTCATATTTATCTTTGCGTCCAGCAGTGTTCTTGTGCACAGAGCCACTTTTTGACAGCCGCTGCAAATGCCTGTCAAAGCCAGACAGCGAAACATTCATTGGACTGGTGGTATGCATGCCTGATAGTTCTTCCAAGCGTGCCTTGGCACGCGATACAACCTCTTCATTAAATGCATCGGGGTGGCGAATAATAACGGCTTCAAATGTTAGATCGTGCATGCCCATTTTCACAAGCGCTTTATAACCAGCCGGGTCAATTTTTCTATTCACCGCCTTTTCTGCCGCACGAATGATTCCATCATTTTTAATCATCCGCCACGTATAAGCTGCACGTAGATGTTTCTTGTGCTTCTCATACAAAAATTCCTCGTATGCATAAACTGACTTAAACAATTCAAGCTCAACCCCGCTATTGCTTCCATGGGAAATAGCACGGAGTTCAACTGCTCGTCGTCGAGCTTTTTGTGCAAGATCAGGATTATTGTCACGAACATTCTTTGCAAGCTGCAAACAAACTGCCGGAGTCTTTAGCTCTTGTATTATATCTTCCATTTATTCCCCCTCAAATGTGTGTTCAAAAGGGCTAACGGCGGAAATCAGCGGCGCGCGGAACTGACTTAATATTATGATATGATTAACATATTAACGATGGCGCCGATCATTTTCCCGCTAAAATCCCCCCCCTTTGCTGACCCTCGTCGCGATGAAATCCCAGGGCATGATCTCCGTGGTAAGCAAGAAAAAAGAATCAAGGTTGACGATTTCGTCAAAAGTCGAAAATTCCCAAAAATCGTCATTCCGGTGCTCTTTTCAGTCCTCGCTTGACGGGGAAACACCGGAATCCAGATATTTCAACGTGTTACAAAAATACTGGACACCGGTTTTCACCGGTGTGACGACTATTGACGACCTCGTCAGTGTCAAATCTTCTTATATTGTGCATCCGTCAGGCCGGCCAGGCGTTCGTCCCAGGTGGCTGCCAGTTCCCGGTGCAGGCTCCGTCCGTGGGCGTCCATCGTGACAATGCCCATCAGTCCGTCCAGGCGGATCTTCCACATCGCTTCCGGCAGACCGAATTCCTTTTCTTTGAAGACGTCCAGCACCTCTGTGATCCGGGCAGCGTTGTAAACGCCGGCGCCGCCAATGGCGTGCAGGTAAACGGCCCCGTGCTGCTGACAGGCGGCCAGGGTGCGTGGCCCCATCCCCCCCTTGCCGATGACCACACGCAAACCGAAGGCGCCGATAACCTTGTCCTGGTAAAGTTCGGCGCGACCGCTGGTGGTGGGGCCGGCCGAGACAAAAGACCAACGGCCGTTTTCCTTTTTGACGATGGGGCCGCTGTGATACATTGCCCCGCCTGCGAGCACCTCCCGCAGTTCCCCGTAGATCTGCTCATCTTCTGTTGTCAAAGGCTGGGGGCCTTCAATCAGGGTTTCCACCATGTATTTGAGGGCCGTATCCCTCCCCGTCAGGGCCAGGCCCGAAATTCGCACCGCATCACCGGCGCGCAACTGCCGGATTTCTTCCTGGGAAACAGGAGTTTTCAGTTCTTTCATTTTTCCTCCCTCATGCCGAAATTTCGCAGGCGCCGTCCAGCTTCCAGCTCAAGGTCCGGCGGCGGCATTCCCAGCACATGTAGCTTATGGTAACAAAAAAACTCGCCGGGAGACGGTGCAGTTTACCGATCTTAACCCCGAGCAGGGTCGTCTTCCCGCCTAATCCGAGCGGACCGATGCCGAGCAGATTGGCTTCCCGGAGCAACGACGCCTCCATCTCCGCAAGGACAGGATCGGGATTGATGTCGCCTACAGGGCGCAGAAGCTGGCGTTTGGCCTCCCCATACCCACCGCCGCGGTCACCGCCGATGCAGATACCGAGTATCCCGGGGGGGCAGCCCATGCCGGCCGCCTTGGCCACCGCCTCCAGCGCCACCAGGCGCACCCCTTTCAGATCCCGACCGGCTTTCAGAGCGGCGTAGGGCAGGCTGTACTGGGTACTGACATTTTCACTGCCGCCGCCCTTGAGTAGGAGGGAAACTTCAATGGCTTGCTCCTCAGTTTCCGTAAAGTACAGGGCCGGGAAGCCGTCGCCGAGGTTGTTGCCGCTGTTGACCCCGGTTACGGGATCAACAGCGTTATGCCGCAGGAGTTGTTCTTCGGTCGCCCGGCGGACCGTGTCACGGATAATCCGGCCGATAATGGCAGTGGAGACCTGCCGGGGATGGCGGATAAAGAAGAGGGGCAGGCCCGTATCCTGGCACAGAGGGGTATGCGCCGACCGGGCGGCTTTGATATTTTCCAGAAAGACGCCAAAAATAAGCTCGGCGGGGGAACCCGGTTCCTCCGTCAGGCGGGCTTGCGACAGGGCCTTTTCCACATCCGCCGGCAGTTCGCTCGACGTGCGTTTGATCAGTTCGAAAAGGGCATCTCCGAATCGCCCGTCCGTGATGAGATGGTCCGTAATTGCTGGCAGACACATGACTCCTCCTTAGCTTGACAAAAGAGAATTCTTCACAAAATCAACGGCATTCTTAAAAATGGCGAGCCCCATACCATCCTGGGGCAATTTTTCCCGCGTCCAGCGGGGGTGGTTGGTATAGTGCAGGTAGGCCTCCGGGTGCGGCATGAGACCGAAAATCCGTCCCGTTTCATCGCAAAGGCCCGCAATACCGGCTACCGAACCGTTAGGATTGGCCGGATAATCCATGGTGGCCGCCCCATAATCCGCCTGGCTGTATTGCAGGGCGATCAGCCCTTTCCGGGAAATTGCCTGGAGTGTTTGTTCATCCCGGGGGATAAGTTTTCCTTCGCCGTGGCGCACCGGCAAGTAGATGCCCGGGAGGCCTTGCGTAAAGATGCACGGTGAAGCCGCGTTGCTGCGCAGATATACCCAGCGGTCTTCAAAGCGGCCGGAATCATTCACGGTCAGCGTCACCTGCTGCTCGTCGTATCTCCCCCCGATGGCCGGCAGCATCCCGAGTTTGACGAGAAGCTGAAACCCGTTGCAGACGCCAAGAATCAGCTTGCCCTGCCGGATAAAGCCGGCGAATTGCTCGTAGAGCTTTTCCTGCCGGCCATGAATGCCAGCATGCTGAATCCGGTTGGCCCCCGCCTTGGCGGACCCGAGATCGTCCCCGTCGAGAAAGCCGCCTGGCAGATTGAGGAAATGGTAAGCATCCAGTGTTTTTTCTCCATACAACAGGGCGCTCAGATGGACGATATCCACTGCGTCGGCGCCGGCCAAACGACAGGCATGCGCCATTTCCATCTCGCAGTTAGTGCCGTTCCCTGTTATGACGACGGCCTTGACCTTCTTGGACATTCTTTCCCCTCTGTTAGAAATTCAGCGGTTTCTGCCAGGCCGCCTTCAGTTCGTCCAAGTCGGCGGCGATAATCCGGCCGCCCTGGAGGCCATTGATAAGGAGCTGTCCCTCAACGAGCACCGCACCTACGTGGGCCGCTACACAGCCGGCCAGCATTGACTCGAAATTCTCCTTGTTTTCCGGAGCGATGGTGACCACGAAGCGGCTCTGGGATTCGGAAAAGAGCAGCGTGTCGTCGCGGTCAATCCCTGCTGCCGGCACACGGACCAGGTCAATCATCATCCCGAGACCGCCCGCAAAGGCCGCCTCGGCCAGCGCCACGCCCAGGCCTCCGTCCGAACAGTCATGACAGGAGGCCACATACCCGGCCATAATGGCCCGGTGCAGGGCCTCGTAAAGCTTTCGCGCCTTTGTTACGTTCACCCTGGGCACATTCCGGCCGATAAAACCGTGGAGCGCGTACCACTCCGAGGCGCCCAGTTCCGCGGCCGTCTCGCCCAGGACATAAACAAGGTGACCGGCCTCCTTGACATCCATCGTCACCGCCTGCCTCACATCCTCCATCTTGCCGATGACGGAAAAAAGGAGGGTCGGCGGAATGGAAATCTTGCGGTCCCCGATCTGGTAATCGTTTTTCATGCTGTCCTTGCCCGAGATGCAGGGCACGTCATAGGCCGTTGTAACGTCGTAGAGGGCCTTGTTGGCGCGGACGAGCTGGGCCAGCTTGTAATAACCGTCGGGCGTCTTTTCCGACTGCACCGGGTCGCACCAGCAGAAGTTGTCCAAGCCCGCGATCCGGTCCGGGGGGCAACCTACGGCCACGGCGTTTCGTACTGCCTCATCAATGGCGCAAGCCGCCATGTGATAGGTGTCAATATCGCCGTAACGCGGGCAGATGCCGTTGGCGATCACCACCCCGGCGAAGGAATCAAGGAGCGGCCGGATCACGGCGGCGTCCGATGGGCCGTCATTGGCGGCGCCCACAAGCGGCTTGATCACGCTCCCCCCCTGCACCTCATGATCGTACTGCCGGACAACCGCCTCCTTGCTGCAGATATTCAACCGCGCCAGCAATTGCTTTAAGGCGTCTCCCAAATCCTGGGTGGGCGGGAAAGACGGTTCCTCATAGTGCGGCGGCGACCAGCGGGCCTGCAACTCAAGCTGGGGCAGTCCGGCATGGAGGAAATCCATGGATAAATAGACCACCATCTCTTCGCCGTAACGCACATGGAATATTCCTGAATCCGTGTATTTACCGAGCACCGTTGCTTCCACGCCCATCTTCACCGCCAGGGCAAGAAAATCTTCTGCCTGGAGTGGATCTACGGCCACGGTCATCCGTTCCTGCGATTCAGAGATAAGAATTTCCCAGGGATTCAAACCGGGATATTTCAGGGGGGCCATTTTCAGGTCTATGTCGCAGCCGCCGGCGAGCTGCGCCGTCTCGCCCACGGAGGAGGACAGGCCACCGGCGCCGTTGTCCGTCAGACCGCGATAAAGCCCGCGGTCCCGGGCGACGAGCAGGAAATCGGTCATCTTTTTCTGGGTGATCGGGTCGCCGATCTGGACGGCAGTCACAGGCGAGCCGGCGTGCAGCTCTTCCGATGAGAAGGTGGCGCCGTGGATGCCGTCCTTGCCAATGCGTCCGCCTGTCATGACGATCAAGTCGCCGGGCAGGATCTGTTTGCCGTGGGTCGGCTCCCCGTGGAGGCGCGCGGGCATGATGCCTCCCGTGCCGCAATAAACCAGAGGTTTGCCTAAGTAACGCTCGTCAAAGACAATACAGCCATTTACCGTGGGGATGCCGCTTTTATTGCCTCCGTGTTCGACCCCCTCGCGCACACCTTCATATATCCGCCGGGGATGGAGCAGGCGCGGCGGCAGCGGCTGCGCATAATCGGGCGGCGCAAAGCAGAAAACATCGGTATTGAAAATCAGTTTGGCCCCCAGACCCGTGCCGAAGGGGTCCCGGTTGACGCCGACGATGCCGGTCAAGGCGCCGCCGTAAGGGTCCAGGGCCGAAGGGGAATTGTGAGTTTCCACCTTGAATACAAGGTTGTAGTCATCGTCGAATTTTATGATGCCGGCATTGTCACTGAATACCGAAAGACACCAGTCATTTTTGCCGCGGCGCGCCCTTATTTCCTGCGTAGAGCGCTTGATGCAGCTCGTGAACAGGGAGTCAATCAGCTCCCGGTGGCCTTCGCCATCCTCGTAGGTGATCAAGCTGTTGAATATCTTGTGTTTACAGTGCTCGGACCAGGTCTGGGCCAGGCATTCCAGTTCGGCATCGGTAATCCTGTTGCCCAGGCCGACGCCGGCTCTAGCCTGCCGTATATCCTCCGACTGCAGGTAATCGCGGATGATCTTCAATTCCGAGAGGTTGAGGGCCAATACGCGCTCGTTGCTGATCTTGAGGAGCGTCAAGTTATCCACGTCAAGATCAATCTCTTCCGTATGGGGACGATCGCTGCCCGTGACGCGGGGCACGTAGGGAGGCAATCCCTGCTCCGTGTTCCAGTCGCGCCCATCGCTGATTTGATAGTGTTCGATGAGTTCATTGGCCAGCAGGCTCGTGGCGATCGTTTCCGCTTCCGTTCGGACGATGGACCCCGTGATCAGGTATTGCCGGGAGGTATAGACGGGAGGCGTCGCGGCCGGTTTTCTCCCCCAAAGCAGGCCCAGGGCTTCACGGGCCGTTTTCCCCACATTATCGGTCACGCCGGGACGGAAACCGACCTCAATCAGCCAGTCAAAACGTCCGGCCAGGGGGCGGTTGATAGCAAATTCCTGAATGATGGGGTCGGAGAAGGGGCCGCTTGCCGCGGCGCGCAGTTCAGCTTCGGTCAGGGCAGCGACGCCGGTCAGCCCGGAATCAATGGTATAGACCTCAATGGTCTGCACGGCATCCACATGGATGCCCAAGTGTTCGATGATCCGGCGCCTGATCTTTTCCCCCAGGGCGCCCCTGATGCCTGCTTTAACCCCTATCTCTATCCGGTCGGCCATTTCTTTTGCCTGCTCTCTTTGTCATATATTCGTCAATTTTAAGTTGTTAGAGCCAATTGCAAAACTCGTCACACCGGTGAAAACCGGTGTCCAGTGCGCTTGTAACACGTTTAAATCCCTGGATTCCGGCCTCCGCCGGAATGACATGCGGGTCAATTATGCGACCTTTGCAATTGACTCGTATAGTTTTTCACACAGGCGGCAAAATCATTTTCTCGTGATTGGAAGAAATGATCTGCATCAGGGATGATATCCAGGCGGCAGGCAAGCTCAGCCGCTACGATTTTTATCCTGTCGGTCGGACAGTACTTATCCCGGTCACCGCAGATAATAATGCCCACCTTGCCCCGCAATGTCGCTAAGTCAAAACTAAAAAGATCGACCGGTGGTGAAACGAAGACTGCCGGGAGCAGTTTTCTGCGATTGAGAATACCGGCACTCACCCACGCCCCGAATGAATAACCGGCCAGCATGATCTCTCGCATCCCTTGTTCCTCCAGGAAGGAGATCGCTGCCAGGACATCATCCTGTTCGCCCCGTCCGTCGTCGTGGGTTCCTGAGCTCTTTCCGACTCCCCGGAAATTGAAACGCAGGGTTGAAATACCAGCGGCAAAAAGGGCTTCAGCCAGGATATCCACAATTGGATTACTCATATCACCACCCCGGAGAGGATGAGGATGCGAGATCACGGCGCCCACAGCTCCACCCGAGTTGGCATAGAGCCCCTCCAGGCGGACATCTTCCGGACCGAAAAAAACTTTTCTTTCTTCCATCGTCAAGACAACCTTAGATTGGGGGATAAATTTACCTATTAATCGCTGGCCAGCTTACCCGCCTTCGCCCGATTTTCTTTTTTCCCTTCGTGAATGTGAATGCTGACCATATCCGGTGGGACATTGAAATTTTTACAAACGGCGGCGGTGATGTCCTTGACGAGCCCTCTCTTTTGTTCGATGGTTCTTCCCTCGTCGGCTTCAATAATAATTAACGGCATCTTGGTGTCCCCCCTCTCGTTGATATTTTCGCGATAGAATACACGAATGCCGTTAGCAGTCAATCTTTTTTGCTGTTAGTATTTTCCGGTGGTTTGTAGTAAGAGAGCTTATCAAGCTTGCTAAAGAGAAGGTAGCCATGATCAGTGTTGAGCCGCAGATCAAGGTCGGTATCTGCGCAGGATATGAAAAGGTCAGGATCAGATTCAACGGTTCCTTTCGTCAGGAGGGCCGCCCGATCTCCGGGATAATAGACCTGTGGACGGAGGCCGGCCAGCTTAGAGGCGTTGAGGAAAGCGGTCAGGAGTTACACCCCGGGCAGCAGATTCTTGCCCAACCCGAAGAGGACACGACCTTCAGCATCAGCGATGTGACGATCGGCGTCAATTTCCACTGGGAACGCCGGCGGCAGGAGACATTCCACGGCGACCTGCGGGTGCTGGCATTATCCGACAATACGCTGGCTGTCATTAACGAGATCGGCCTGGAGGAATACTTGGTAAGTGTGATCGCCTCGGAGATGAGCGCCGCGGCGCCGCTCGAATTCTTGAAGGCCCATGCCGTTATTTCCCGCAGTTGGCTTGCGGCCGTGCTGGGGCGGAAGGATAAAAAAGCTCCTGCGCGACAATTAGAGGTTTCTGCAGGGCCGCCGGAGGGGGAAATCGTCCGCTGGTACGGGCGGGAAGAGCACGATAATTTTGACGTTTGCGCCGACGATCATTGTCAGCGGTATCAAGGTCTCCCGGAGGGCCAGGCCGAAAGAGCCACGGAGGCGGTGCACGCAACGCGCGGTCTCTTTCTCATCCATGGTGATGAGATATGTGATGCCCGTTACCACAAGGCTTGCGGGGGACTGACGGAAGATTTCGCTACCGCCTGGGAAGATGAAAAGGTGCCCTACCTGACTTCCGTTTCCGATTCGGCGAACGATTATCCGCCCGTGCGGACCGACAGTGAGGCGGAAGGCTGGTTATGTTCCTCGCCTGATGCCTACTGCAACACCAGTGATAGAGACATCCTACGGCAGATTCTCCCCGCTTTCGACCAGGAGACGCTGGACTTCTTCCGGTGGCAGGTGGTGTACAGCCGGCCGGAGCTGGAGGAACTGATCGCGGCAAAAACAGGCCGCGACGTGGGGACGCTATTGGATCTGATTCCCCTGGCGCGCGGACCTTCGGGGAGGATATTCCGCTTGCAGATCCGAGGCCGAAAGGCATCCTTCATTGTGGGCAAGGAGTTGGAGATCCGGCGGGCGCTGTCCAAAAGTCATCTGCTCAGCAGCGCCTTTACCGTGTCGGTGGAACGAGATCCTGCCGGTATCCCGCAGCGTTTTACCCTGCGGGGCGCCGGTTGGGGGCATGGGGTCGGCTTGTGCCAGATCGGGGCAGCCGTCATGGCCACCCGGGGATTTACCGCCCCGGAAATTCTGCGGCACTATTTTCGCGGTGCTGCTCTGCAGAAACTTTATTAAAAGGTTTATAATAATGAAGACAACAACTGATAAAAAGAATAGCAGACTTAAAAATTTGCCCAAGATAGACGAATTGATGCTCCTGCTGGAAAAGGGAGGCATTTTTAGCCAGGCGCCGCGGGACGTGGTGAGGTCTTTCTGCCGGCAAACCGTTGCCGATCTGAGGCAAAGAATTCTGGCGGCAGAAGTCGAGGAGGACTACCTCCTGCCGAACCGGGAAACGGCTCTGGCAAATGCAGCGGAACAGGTGATAACAGAGCTTTTAGATTTGAGCCGTTACCGGCTTCGTCGCGTGATAAACGCCACGGGTATCGTCATTCACACTAACCTCGGCCGGGCGCCCCTTTGTCCGGAGGCACTGGCCCGGCTGATGGAGGTGGGGGAAAACTATTCCAACCTGGAATTTGATCTGGAAAAAGGTCAGCGGGGACTGCGTTATGATCACGTGCAGCGCCTGCTCTGCGTATTGACGGGGGCGGAAGACGCCCTGTTAGTCAATAACAATGCCGCGGCGGTACTGCTGGCGTTGAACACCCTGGCCGACGGCCGGGAAGCCATTGTTTCCCGTGGGGAGTTAATTGAAATCGGCGGCGAGTTCCGTATCCCGGAGGTCATGGAAAAAAGCGGCGCCCGTCTGCGTGAGGTGGGGACAACCAACCGCACCCGGCAGGCGGATTATGAAAAGGCAATCAGTGCTGAAACCGGCGTAATCCTGAAGGTCCATACCAGCAATTTCCGCATGGTGGGATTTACCGAAGAAGCGGGACTGGAGGAACTGGTTGCGCTCGGGAAAAAACACCGGGTGCCGGTTGTTGACGACCTGGGGAGCGGTTGCCTGATCGAGCTGGACCGTTATGGCCAGGAGCGAGAACCCACCGTGCAGGAGGTGCTGGCCAAGGATGTAGATGTAGTAACGTTTAGCGGCGACAAGCTGCTGGGCGGCCCCCAGGCGGGCATCATCCTCGGGAAGGCATCAGTCCTGCAAAAGATCAAAAGAAATCCCCTCAATCGGGCGCTGCGGATTGATAAACTGACCCTGGCGGCTTTAGAGGGCACTTTGCTGCAATACCTGACGCCGGCAGCCGCCGTGAAAAATATCCCGGTGCTGAAGGCCTTGACGGAGCCGCAGGCGGCCGTGACCCGCCGCGCCCGGAAACTGCTGACCATGCTGAAAGAGACGCTTCCGTCCGGATGGGCGATTTCCCTCAAAAAAGGTTACTCTCTGGCCGGCGGCGGGGCGCTTCCCACGCGCGAAATTCCGACGGCCCTGGTTGCCTTGCGGGCCGGGCAGATATCCGCCGGCAGATTGGAGACCGAGCTCAGGAGATTAGCCGTCCCCATTCTGGCGAGAATCGCCGACGACGAGGTGCTGCTGGATTTAAGGACCATCGGCGCAGAAGACTTGCCGCTCATCACGGAAGGTCTCAAAATTATTACAGAAAAAATGAATTTGGGGACAGATTTCAAATCTGTCCCCAATATGTCCGGTTCCGGGACATGAAAAACATCCATTCCTTCCAGATAGATAAGGAGGAAAACGGCACCCGCCTTGATGTCTTTCTTGCGTCCCGCCCCGGCCTCCTGTCCCGGGCGCAGATTCAGAAAGCGATCGTTGGCGGGCATGTCCACCTTAACGATTTACCGGCCAAAGCGGGGCAGCGCCTGCGGGAGGGAGACCGGCTCGTTTTTGAGCAGCCGCCCGCAACGCCCTATGACGTCGAGCCCGAAAACATCCCCTTGCATGTTGTCTATGAAGACGCCTCTCTGCTGGTGATTGATAAACCGGCCGGGCTCGTCGTCCATCCGGCCGCGGGCAACTACCAGGGCACCCTGGTTCATGCCCTCCTCTTTCATTGTCGGGATCTTTCGGGGATCGGCGGCGTCATGCGGCCCGGGATCGTGCATCGTCTGGATAAAGGGACTTCGGGGCTGATGGTAGTGGCCAAGTCCGATGCAGCACACCAGGGGCTGGCGGCGCAGTTCAAAAGGCACGAGGTGAAAAAAACCTATCAGGCGCTCGTGTATGGCGATATTAAGGGTGAGGAAGGCGTAATCCATGCGCCCGTGGGACGCGATACGGTGGACCGCAAGAAGATGTCCACCCGTACCCGGCGCGGCAAAGAAGCCCGCACCTGCTGGCGGGTTAGTGAGCGGTACGGCTCCATTACGTTATTGCAGGTAGTTATTGAGACCGGGAGAACCCATCAGATAAGGGTCCATCTCCATCATGCCGGCAATCCCATCGTGGGAGACGCCGTTTATGGCGGCGCCGGCCGGGTAAAGACGCTCACCGATCCGCTGCTGAAGGAAAAATTAAAGGCGCTCACCAGGCCGGCCCTGCACTCCTCCCTGCTCAGCTTTATCCATCCGGTTACGGCCCAGCCGGTAAGCTTTTCATCCCCTCTGCCGGAGGACATGTTGGCCCTGTGCCAATTTTTGCGCGGCGATGCCCATTAGCGCTCCCTTAACCCCTCTTTGCCAAAGAGGGGAATAGTAACGTCCCCCTTTAGCAAAGGGGGAGTAAGGGGGATTTGATTCGTATTTTCAGGTAAAATGACTTTATTCCAGCTTCCACCGGAATGACGTTGCTACTTAAGCTAACGCTAATGGGACTATAGAAAGGGTGGCACGCCTTGTCGTCATTCAGATTTTACCGCCGGGGAGCCCTTGAATATCTGGAGGCGCTGCCGCTCGCGGAGTGCGATTTTCTCGTTCATGCCTTTCTTACCCGGTTGGGCGGCGTCAGTGAGGGCAGTTTCGCCGGTCTTAATTTCAGTTACCGGGAAGGAGACCGGCCTGAAGACGTGGCGTCAAACTGGCGGCTGCTGACCGAAGCCTTCGAACTTGACCTGCCGCAGTTTGTGTTGATGCGCCAGATGCACGGCGACCGAATTGTCACGATTGACAGTAAGGAGCCCGGAATTATTGCTACTTCTCCCTTGATTCCCACGGAGGCGCACGTCTGCGATGCTCTGGTAACTAACCGGCCGGAGATCGCCATCGGAGTCAGGACTGCCGATTGCGTGCCTCTTTTCCTCGTTGATCGTGTCAAACGCGTGATTGGCGTCGTGCATGCAGGTTGGCGGGGGACGGCTCTGAACATTGCGGGCCAGGCGGTAGATGTCTTCGTGGAACGCTTCTCCTCGCAGCCCGGCGACATTCTGGCGGCGATCGGTCCGGCAATCGGTCCCTGCTGCTACGAGGTTGATGCCGCCGTTTACGAGGCGCTCAAAGTTTATCCGGCAGCAGGGAGGGCGCCTTTTGTCCACCCTGGCGTGTCAAAGGACAGATGGATGCTGGATCTGGCCCTGGTAAACAGAACCCAACTGGAACAGCACGGCGTCCCGGTGGAGAATATCTTTTCCGGTAGTCATTGCACCTCATGCCGGAGCGACATCTTTTTTTCCCACCGGCGTGATTGCGGCCGGACGGGACGGCATTTTAGCTTCATGATGTTGAAGGCCCGATAAAAGGTCCAAACGAAGTAAAGTCTCAAGCAATTATGAAGGAGTCCCCTTGATTCTTATCCACCCTCCCGTGGCGAAACCAGGCGAGCCCCCGGCCGGTATCGCCAGACTTGCCGGGGCGCTGAACCGTCAGGGCATACCGTGCCTGGTACTGGATGCCAACATCGAAGGACTGTTCTATCTCATGCAGCAGCCCGTTGATGCATCGGACACTTGGAGCCGCCGGGCCATCCATCATCGGTCGGAGCACATCGCCGCGCTGCAAGACCAGAAAATCTACCAATCTCCGGCCCGGTATGCCCGGGCCGTCAGTGACTTGCAGCGCCTCCTCGCTGTTTCATGCCGGGAAAGCCGGACCACGGTCGGGCTGACAGATTATCAAAATGAGTTTCTATCTCCCGTCAGGAGCGCCGATCTGCTCCAGGCCGCCGCCAATTTTCAGGAAAATCCGTTTTACCCTTATTTCAAAATGCGCTTGCCGGACCTGATCGAGCAGGGGAAGATGGGGATGGTCGGGATTTCCCTTAATTATTTGAGCCAGGCCCTGTGCGCCTTTGCCCTGATCGGCTATATCAGGACGGAGCATCCCGGAATGAAGGTGATACTGGGAGGAGGACTCGTAACTTCCTGGCTGCAAAGACCGGGCTGGATAAATCCCTTTGGCGAGCTCGTGGACCACTTGATCGCGGGGCCGGGGGAGCATCCCTTGCTTAAATTGCTGGGCAGAAAGCAGATAGAAGGAGGTGCGGGTAGGCCGGATTACAGTTCCCTGCCTCTGCATGATTATCTGGCGCCTGGATTCATTCTTCCCTACAGTGCGGCAAACGGCTGCTATTGGGGGCAATGTTCTTTTTGTCCGGAAACAGCCGAAGACAATCCCTATCGGCCCCTTCCCCCGCAACAGGTAATGATCGAGCTGAATGAGCTGATCAGGGAACGGCAGCCCGTCCTGCTCCACCTGCTCGACAACGCGATTAGCCCGGCGCTCTTGCGCGCCCTGACGGAAGAATCTCCCGGTGTACCCTGGTATGGATTTGTGAGAGTCGGCAGGGAGCTCGCTAACGACGATTTTTGCCTGGCCCTGAAACGCTCTGGATGCGTAATGCTCAAACTTGGTTTGGAGTCCGGCGACCAGGGGGTTCTCAAGGCCCTGAACAAGGGTATTGAAATAGAGATGACTTCCCAAGTGCTGAAAAGTCTTGCCAGAGCAGGGATTGCGGCGTACGTTTATCTGCTGTTCGGCTCTCCGCCGGAGACGAAGTCAGAAGCGCGGCGGACACTCGATTTTGTCGTCAGGCACCGGGCGGAGATAACTTTTTTGAACCTCGCCATCTTCAACATGCCGATCTGCGGACCGGAAGCGGCTGATTATGCAAACGAACAATTTTATGCCGGCGACCTGTCCCTCTATACGGATTTTCAACATCCCCGCGGCTGGGACAGAAAATCGGTGCGGCATTTCCTGGACAATGAATTCAAGCGCCACAGCGCCGTTGCGGCAATCCTGAAACGCAATCCGCCGGTTTTTACCTCCAACCACGCCGCCTTTTTTGTCCGAGGCACACAATTTTGATGGTCTCCCCCTATCGCTATTCATTCCGGGAATAATCATTCACCTTATATTCTTAATTTTCAATTGTCTTATGAATAAAAAGAATATAGAAAAACCTCATGAACACAATTCTGGAAGAGATTAGCGCCAAGTGTACCCGCTGTACCGTCTGTCAGCAGGACTGCGCCTTCCTGCGGAAGCACGGCACCCCCGGCGAGCTGGCTCAATCCTATGACCCGGACGAAAAAAGCTGTCAGGTCCTGCCCTTCGAATGCAGTCTCTGTCAGTTGTGCGCCGTCGTTTGTCCGGAAAAGCTGAAGCCCAGCGATATGTTTATGGAAATGCGCCGGGAAAAGATGCGGCGCGATCCCTTGGGATACCCGGAACATACGGGCTATCTGGCATACGAAAAACGCGGAGTTTCTCAACGTTTCAGCTATTATTCTCTTCCGGAAAATTGTGACACCGTATTTTTCCCAGGCTGTACCCTCGCTGGCACGCGGTCCGATAAAACACTTAAAATCTATGAGCACTTAAGAAAAGAAATACCGAGTCTCGGCATCGTTCTCGATTGCTGTCTGAAGATATCCCACGACTTGGGCCGGGAGGATTATTTCCGTGCCATGTTCGGGAAGATGAAGGATTATCTTGTGCAAAGCGGCGTGAAAAATGTCGTCGTTGCCTGCCCGAACTGTCAACGCATCTTCAGCGCCTGCGGGGAGGAACTGACGGTGAGCAGCGTTTATGAAATCATGGATAAACATTCGTTGCCGGTTACGGAAAAGGTGGAAGGCGCCGTGACGATCCATGATCCCTGTCCCCTGCGGTTTTCACCGGAGGTTCAACTCTCAATCCGCAGTTTGGTCGCGAAGATGGGGCTGACCATCGAGGAGATGCCCCACCAGGGGGAATCCACCCTCTGTTGCGGGGAAGGCGGTCTTGTCTCCCGTCTGTCGCCGGAACTGGCTGGGAATTGGGGAGATATGCGGAAGGCAGAAGCGGGAGGTAGAAGGATAATCACCTATTGCGCCGGCTGTACCAATCATTTGAGCGGGCGCACGCCGACAAGCCACATAGTTGACCTTTTGTGGGAACCGCAGGCCGCGATGGCCGGGAATGTGGGAATTACGAAGGCCCCTATTACATATCTGAATCGTCTGAAACTGAAAAGAACATTCCAGCAGCGGGACATCGCCCAGATCACCGCTCCGATCACGCGCGAAAGAACCTTCACGGGAGACGCGGGGACATGAAGACGAATATGATGAACCGTATCCTGCTTTTGAGTGTAATCGCTGCCATGGTTCTTGCCTTCCGGCTTACAGGGGCCGCACGGTATCTGGATCATGAGACGCTCCGTCAAGGGATGGAGAGTGTCGGGGGCCTGGCGCCGTTTGTCTATATGCTCATCTATGCCTTGGCGCCGTCACTGCTGCTGCCCGGACTGCCTATTACCATTGCCGGCGGCGTTCTATTCGGTCCCTTCTGGGGTGTCATCTACACAACCATCGGTTCCACGATCGGGGCCTGTCTCGCCTTTCTTGTGGCCCGGTACGTCGCTCGCGAGTGGGTGGAAGGAAAATTGCTCAGCCCCCGATGGCGGCGTCTCGACGCGAGCGCCGAGCAGCACGGCTGGAAGGTGGTCGCCTTTACCAGGCTTATTCCGCTCTTCCCCTTCAACCTGCTCAATTATGCCTTCGGTCTCACGCGGATCAAATTCCTGCACTACGCCGTGGCCACCTTCTTGTGCATGCTTCCCGCCTGCATCGCGTTCATCGTCTTTTCCAGCTCCCTGCTGGATCTACTGCGGGGAAAGGTTTCCCTTACTTTCGTCGCCGGTCTGGGGTTGATAATCCTGGTCAGCCTGCTTCCATTGTTGTGCGGACGCTACAAGAAAAAGGAGGGAATTCATGAGTATGACAGAGAGATTTAGAGCGATAATTTTCTCAAAAGGTCTGTACGGAACCGTCAGGATTATTCTGGCGCTGCTGTTCCTTTACGGCGGTGCGATCAAACTCGTGGATCCCAAGGCCTTTGCCCGTGTCATCTCAGCGTACAGCCTTGTGCCGGTGACGTTATTGCCATTTGTCGCCGTGGGACTTCCGCTTCTGGAGACCCTGGCAGGTCTGGCTTTGCTTGGCGACAGGCGCGGTAGTCTTGCTGTTATTGCCGGCCTCCTGATGTTCTTTCTCGCTGTCCTGGGCTACGGAATCATACAGGGACTGGACGCGGACTGCGGTTGCTTCGGCGCGAATGATACAGCAAGGCGTGACAGTCTTCAGCAGGCTTTTTTCCGGGACCTGCTTCTTATGGGAATTGTCGTCCCGTTTCTCTATCTGTCCCGGCGAGTTCGGGCGCGGGCGAGTTAAGGGTAAGCGGCGAAACTTTACAATGATAATCAACAAGGAAAGGGGAAGAAAAACATGTTTACAAAGAAAAGCTATTGGCTGATGGTTCCGGCGGTTGTTTTCTTTTTTACTTTGGCAGGCAATGCTTTGGCGGCCTGGGGAACAGCGGAATTAGATACGGAGAAGGTCGCCGTAACCTTTGCCCGGGAAGTGGAGCGGGGCGGATACAAGATCGTCTCTACAGAAGAACTCAAGCAGTGGATTGACCGGAAAAAGGACATGCTGATCGTGGACACGATGCCCTATGAAGCCAGCTATAAAAAGGAGCACATCCCCGGAGCGGTACAGATCGAGTTTCCGATTCCGGAAATGGCGAAAATGGATGATGCCATGAAGGCCAATCTGGAAAAACTCCTGGGATCGAACAAGGACCGTGTGATTGTGTTTTATTGCGGCTTCGTTAAATGTACCCGAAGCCATAACGCAGCCATGTGGGCCGTGAAGCTCGGGTACAAAAATGTCTATCGCCAGCCCGGCGGAATTAAGGCCTGGAAAGAGGCTGAATATCCTGTCGAGAAGGTAAACTGAGGAGTATCTGCATGGGTAACGCAAAGAGAAAAGTGAAATCTTTTGCCTTTTACTTTTAACTTTTTACCGAGAAAAGGAGGAAACAAAATCAGCCCGTCTTTTGCACAAAAGCTCCCTGTTCCTCTAAGGGCTGCCGGGATCGAGACTTTACAGATAAATGTCGGCTACCGGTGTAACCTGGAATGCCAGCATTGTCATGTCGAGGCCGGGCCGCAGCGCACGGAAATAATGTCTAAGCCGGTTATGGGTCAATGTTTACAGATTTTACAATCCCATCCCATTCCCATCATAGACATTACCGGCGGAGCGCCCGAAATGCATGAAGACCTTCCCTGGTTCCTTCAGAAATGCGCTGATTTGAACCGCCGCCTGCTTGTGCGCACGAATGCGGTCATCCTGTTGGAAAAGGGATATGAAGGCTTTATTGATCTCTATGCACGGTGCAACGTGGAAGTCATCGTTTCCTTGCCCCATTCAGAGGCAACAATGACTGATTGGCAGAGAGGAGAAGGGGTATTCCCGCGCATCATTGAGGCGCTCCATCGGCTCAATGATCGCGGCTACGGACAGGTCAACAGTGGCCTGATTGTCAATCTGGTTCATAATCCCGGCGGGGCAGATATTCCTGGTCCGCAGGCCTGTTTGGAAAACCAGTATCGGAAGATGCTAAAAGAAAAACATGGGGTTGATTTTAATCAACTATTTTGTATCACCAATATGCCGATCGGTCGCTATTTGCATTATTTACAAAAGACGGACGATTATGAAGGCTACATGAATACTTTGGTTAATGCTTTTAATCCGCTGGCCCTGGAGAGGGTAATGTGTAAGAGAAGCCTTTCCGTCGCCTGTGATGGCAGTCTCTATGACTGTGATTTCAATCAGATGATTGGGTTAACCACCGATCACGGCGTACCGGATCATATTTCCGTCTTTGATTTTGAAAAGCTTTCCCAACGGGAAATCGTTACGGGCAATCACTGCTACGGATGCACGGCTGGTGCAGGAAGCTCGTGCCAGGGGACAGTGACTTGATGCCGCAAAATGTAGGGTGTGTTAGCTAAGCGTAACGCACCTAATTGATTACGGAAAGGAAGAAAAAGATGACGACGAGCAACTTTGTTTATTACATTACCTCGGACAAGATCGGCAGCCAGGATCAGGAATTGGGCAGTCGGCTTATGAACACCTTCTTCTTGAAATTAGTCCAGGCGGTAAAGCATCCTTCTCATATAATCCTGATGGAACGAGGAGTTCAACTACTATTGCCGGAATCTCCTTCCCTTGATGCAATGAGAGTGCTGCAGGAAAGGGGCGTCGAAGTGCTTGCCTGCCAGACCTGCCTCGATTATTACGGCATAAGGGAAAAGATCGGGGCGGGGAAGATATCCAACATGGCCGATATAATCGAGGCGATGCAGGCTGCGGATAAGGTTATTCACCTGTAGACAAGATGTCTTACACGCACATGTACCCACGTTTATTTTCTTTTCCACCCCCTTTGCTGGTTCTGGCTTGCACCCTCCCGTTTCAGCGCAATCCATCTTCCTTCTTGGCCTCTGACGTTTTGAGACCGCCGACGCGGGCATGGGGCCTGCCGCCGTCGGTCACCGCTACGGCGAGGAGGATTTCATCCGCTTTGGGCGCATCATTGACGGAGATGGTCATGCCGTCAAAGTGGGAACGGACAAAGGCGGCATCCTTGAAATGGAGCGGTATGTCTATCGTGTCGCCCATCCTGCCGATTTTCTTGACGGAAGGTATGATCGCCTTGCCGCCGCCGCAGGCTGCCCGCAGCGGTGTGCCCAATTTCGGATGGAGGAGCGCGGCCGCATGTTCCAGCTCGCCCTTTTCGCCAACGATGGCCGCCTTGCCATAACTCTGGACGTCGCGGTCCTTGCCGAGGGCCTCCACCGCCCGATCGGAGATCACCTTGCCGATATCCTCGCTGTAATCAATCAGGGCATTCAAATCTTCCTGGAACATACCTGCATAGGGGTTTTTGATGATCGCCGCCACAGCCGCCTTTCTTACGGGCTTTGCCGCTCGCTTCTCTCCGTCCAGGTAAATGTCCTCCACAATCGTGACAATCTTTCTAATTTCCACGTTCCACCTCCAACGTTATGTTGGGGCGATGTATGCGTCGCCCGTACGATATGTTATTCCATTCCTCAATCAAAGCGCTATCTTTGTTGGCGTCGTCGTCGGCTTCCTCGACGTATGTACAATACGCCTCGTCGCCCCCTCCTTGCCGCCTCGATATCATCTTTGATTTAGAAATGGAATTATTCCCGGCACCCATCGTGGCCGCCATTTCCCCTTTTATTACAATCAAAGCATCATGGATTATCCCCCGAGCTTTCAGCCGCTCAGCCTCGGCAAGACCGTTCCGGAGAGCCTGCATCACAAGCCCCCGCTCCATTTCCCCGATCCTTATCGTCACCAGCTCGTCAGGGATATCCGTTAACGGGTCAATGTCGCCGGCTCTTTGCCGCGCCACGGCGTCGGTCGGTACGTTTGTCCGGTTCCCCAGGAACGTCGCCGCCGCATCGGCGACCGCTCCCGTGGCGGCAACGACCGTCGCCAGGTCTGCGAGCCCGAGGGTAAAACTCCGGCCGCCAAATCCGCTCGTCGCGATGCCAAATCCGTTTATGCCCCCTATTCTTAACACATAGGGAGTGGGGCTACCCGTGGCAATGTTGCCAATCCCTATTCCCAGGGTCTTGTCCGTACTATTGAAGATGGATATATCCCCACCGTTGTTGACCATAATCAAATCAGGAGCATCAGTTTTCAGGAACTCCCTGAGCGCGTCCGACACAGCTCCGGCTACTGCCGCTAAGGGTGTAAGGCCCTCCTCATCCACCACCCGGGTCGCCTCAACCATGCTTCGGACCGTCGGCGGCAGACCCTTGACGTTTTTGATCCGGTAAGCCTTCTGTTTCAGCAGCGGCAGGTAAGCCCCGATCTCAGCCAGGATGCTTTTTACAGCCGCTTCGACCTTTGCGAGCTCGAATTCAAATGTTCTGCCGCCCTTCTCTGCCGTAATTACCAGGCTGGCCGGACCGATTTCGACGTGCATCAGTCCCGGGGGAGAGGCTCAGCAGCCACTATTTCCGCGAGCACTTCTGCCACCGGTCTCACGGCTTCAATGTGCCCCCCGATCTCCCGGAAGGTCTCCATGGTCATCGTATACTCCACGGGGAGTACAAAAGAGGGAGTGGGCGAGAGATAGATGCTGCCATACCGGATCCGTTCCACGTCCACGAGGAAGTTGATGCCGCCGCCGGGAAAGATGAAGGGTCTCGCACCGCCGATGGTGACTGCTACCTTGCCCGCATGGACGGCACGCGTCAGCTTGATGGGGTTTTTGGTGACTCCGGCCCGCGCCGACCCACCCACACCGGCCGCAAAGACCGCACTCACTCGCGACTCCTCACAGGAGTCCTGCAGCACCCGGATAAACTCCATTGCCTCCCCGGTTGGCGTTTCAGGTTGAAACCGGCCGCCTTTAATCCGGTAATAGGCAAAATTCCTGCCCGTCGTTTCCGTCACCATAAGGCTCATACCTTCTGGGCATCGCTCCAGGTCTATCTCCTTTATCACCTCCAAGGGATCCTCGATGTCCGTCCCGCCCCACCCTGTGCCCTTCTCCAGAAAATAGCGACCATCCGTGCTTTTCCGGCCCACGATGTGGATGCCCGATCGTTTCTTGCCGAGGTACCGCCCCGAAGGGTGCTCGCTGAAAAGCCCCGTTATATGGCCATCCAGAACAATAATCTCATCAGCCGCCTTTTGCATGTAGGCAGCGAACAGCCCTGTCGTCGCGCTACCGCAGCCAACGCGCATCTTCTCCCGCACCTGACCGTCAACCACGGGTGACTTGCCAAGCGTAACCTCCAGGGTCGGTCCATCCTCAACGTCCACCTTTATCGTTTTCCCCTGCAGAAACTCGAAAAGGACTTTGGCGGCGAAGATACCGTCTTTTGAGGTAAGGATATTGACGCCCCCGAGGGAAAGGATTTTCGAACCATACTCCTCGGTGCAGAGGTGACCAACTTGCCTTTTCCCTTTCCGTTTCACAAAGACCTTTTTGCCCTCCTGGCCGAGGTTCAGATCGGTGTCTACCTTCAATTTCATCCCGCTGTAGCTCAAAGGAGCCTCGGTGACAACGGTAACAATGTCTATTCCGTCCCGGACACCGGTGACTATGAAGGGGGACGGGATGAAATCAGGATAGGTGGTGCCCGATCCGATGCCGGTGAGAAGAGGTTCACTCAGAGCTCCCGCAGCGGCCACGCCCACAATATCAGCAACCTCCGCGTAGGTATGAACCCTGGCTTTGCGCACAATCCCCCCCGCCTCATTAAAGTATCTCTGACAGGCCCCAGAAACGCCCTCAGGTATCCGGCACATGATGGGGCAGTGGGTGCACACGGGTCTTTCGTCCTCAAGCTCGAAGGAGAACACGCCCTCCGGACAAACCTTCAAGCAGGTCTTGCAGTCAACGCATCCCGCTGCCATCTGCACTTTTTTGCCTTTCACACTGAGTACGCCAAGAGGGCAGACTTCTGCGCAGATACCGCAGCCCTTGCATTTTTCGCTGTCTATCTTCATTTCGTCTTCCCTGCCCTATGAAGTTTTCCGGACCGGCGGCGGCGTGTTTCTACTCACCTGGGTCTTCACGACTCCGTCTATGATCACCATCGCTATGCCGGGTATATCGCCCGCTTCAATGGCCGCTTTGGCGTTCTTTCCTGCGGAGCCCATAGGGGCGTCAATGATCTGCAGATCGGCGTCTTCGCCAATCTTCACCAATCCGTGCGACAGGCCGAAAACCCGCTTTGTATTGCCGGTGGCGCAGCAAATGGCGATTTCAGCAGGGATGTTGCAGAGGGCGGAGACGAAATTAACCATTCTCCAGATACCGAGCGGTATAACGCCGGTGCCGGAGGGCGCATCGTTACCGATGATAAGCCGCTCGAGGTTGCCTTTGCTCTGCATGAAATTGACGATCTCAAGGGCTACTTTAAGGTTGCCACAGTGGACAATCTCGATGGCACATTCCGTCTTCTCGATGACCTTAATCGCTTCCGACACGGGAACGCTCGTAGGACCGCCATTGAGGTGGCAGGCAACGGTCGGGTTGGCAATCATTACGTCCTCGCAGGTGACCGTGGAACTGCCCGGAACGGAGGTGCCGCCCACGTGCATGAGCACTTTCATGCCGTAGCGCTTTGCCCATTCCGCCATCACCCTGGCTTCTGCGGCCGCCTTGACGCTGCCGAGACCGATTTCACCCACAAGCCAGACCCCGTCGGCGGCAAGCTCCTTGAAATCCTCTTCCACAAGTCCCTTCTCCAGGATGAGCGCGCCGCCATATACCTTGACACCTGCCGGCCTGGCTTTGGCAAAGGACAGGTGCGCCAGCAGGGCGAGGGCCTTCGTCCCCTTGGGGTCCGTCGGCCTGCCCGGCAAGTGCACCTCGCCCGCGGAAATCATGCTCGTCACACCGCCGTGGAGGCTGCTTTCAATGAAGTTCAACTGGCTCTGCCGGGGAGTAAAATCACCAAACACCGGATGGCTGTGGGAATCTATGAAACCGGGGCAGACAGTCATACCGCCCGCATCAATCACCCGGTCGCCGTCCGGGGAGTTTCCCGCCTCTATGGATATGATCTTGCCGGCCTCGACGCAGAGAGAAACCGGGCCATCAATGAATGGCTCGCAAAGATCACCCGTGAAAATGCTGCCTATGTTCTTGATTACCAATGTGCTCATGTTTCCTCCTTCGTTCTACTCAGCCAATCAGTTTCTTCAGCCGCTCCATGTCCACGGGCAATTCAAAAGGCCGCGCACCGGTGGCATCCGTTATGGCATTGACTATGGCCGCCGCCTGCGGAATGAGAGCCGGCTCTCCCACACCCTTCGCGCCGAAGGGACCGGTCGGCTCTTCATCTTCTACCAGGTGAACTTCGATATCGGGCATATCCAGGGACGTAGGAATGTAATAGCCGTCAAAGGATTCCGTCTTGCCCGGTTCGAAGGCCTCCATAAGGGCAAAACCGATCCCCATGGCAACGCCCCCGTACACCTGGCCTTTTACCAGGGTAGGATTCACGACCTTTCCCACATCATGGGCGGCATGAACCTTCACTATGCGGCATTCTCCCGTCACCCGGTCCACGTCAACCTCGGTCATGTGTGTGGCAAAGGCATAGGTGGCGTAGGGCACGCCCTGACAGGTTGCGGGATCAACGGGGGTGGTGGGCGGATCGAAAAAGCCCTCGAAGACAGCGGTCCCCCTGGCATTGGCTTCTTCGCAAATATCACGCAGATCACGCCCGCGGTAGTACCCTGATTCTTCGAGGTATGATCTCGTCCTGGCCGAGGCCTCATAGACAGCCCTACCGGTGATATAGGTGTGTCTGCTGGCAGAAGACGAACCGGCATCCCGGGACGTATCCGTATCGCCGCGCACGAGCTGCACCGCATTTCCTCCGACGCCTAAGGTCTCCATCATGATCTGCATGAGGACCGTGTCGGAACCCTGTCCTATCTCACAGGCGCCCAGATGGAGGGCGATCCTTCCGTCTCCCGCGAGGCGGATGTGACATCCCGACGGATTCGATGAGCCTGTGTTGCCGCATCCGTAATACATGCACCCCAAGCCGAAGCCCCGTCTATCGCTTTCCTTTTTCCGGGCGCGCCAGTAGGGCTCCACCTTCCGGAGCGTCTCCACCAGCCCCACACTGTGCTCCAGCAACTGTGATGTAGCGGTATATGATCCTTTGCGGAGCGCGTTTTTAACCCTGATATCGAGACGATCCATGCCCAGGCGCATCGCGATCTGGTCCAGTTGCGATTCGTGGGCAAAGGCCAGTTGGGGAATCCCGAAGCCACGCATTGCCCCGCTTACGGGGTTGTTCGTATAGAACATCCGGCTCTCCACATAAGCATGAGGAACCTCGTAGGGGCCGGTGGCGTGGCAAGCGGCCCGGAGGCAGACTACTTCCCCGTAAGAGACAAAAGCGCCTGTGTCACCGACAATACTTACCTTCACCCCCGTGATGGAGCCGTCCCTACGTACGCCCGTGGTATAATCAATATAGAGGGGGTGTCTCTTGGTATTGGAGAGAAAGCTCTCTTCCCGGCTGAACCGCATCAGCACGGGCCTTCTGGTATGGTAAACGGCCAGCGCGAGATAGCCCTCCACGGTCATGTCGAGCTTGCCTCCGAAACCGCCCCCGGTTGTGGTCTGTATCATCTGCACCGATTCCTCGGGGATTGCCAGAAGCCGGGAAACCTCACGCCTCTTGTAGTGGATATTCTGGGTAGAGGAAGCAATAACGATCCTGCCGCTGCCGTCTACATAACCGATCCCGGCCTCAGTCTCGAGGAAGGCATGGTCCACCCAGGTAGTTCTGTAAGTGTTCGAGACGACCACATCGGCATCGGCCAGGGCCCGTTCGGCATCGCCCTTGATCAGCGTCCGCAGGCACAGGAGATTCCCCGACTCCCCGTGGATGGACGGAGCTGTGTCCGGGGATGCAGAGGGAGCGAAAACGGGGGTAATCTCATCGTAGGCGATCGTTATCAGGGACATGGCCTGCCGGGCAGTCCTCTCCGTCTCTGCCACCACAATGAGGATGGGCTGACCGACGCAATAGACCCGGCCGTCGGCCAGGTAGGGCTGGTCCTTCTTGATAATCCCGAAAAGGTTTTCACCCGGCACGTCGCGAACAGTGATGATCTTTACGACGCCTGCCAATTTGAGAGCGGCCGCGCTGTCAATCGTGCGTATTATGGCATGGGGCCGCGTGCTTCTCAGAATGGCGGCATGCAGCATACCCTCCATCATCATGTCGCCGGCAAAGACCGGCCTTCCCAGCACCTTGTCCAGAGAGTCAATCCTCGGCATGTCTTTACCGATAAACATCGCTTGCTAACCCCGCAGTATATTTTCCAGCATTCCCCGGAGGACCGGCAATTTGTAGATATATGAAGGCCGGTCGCCGCTGATAAATATGATGCCTTCCAGAACCATGTTCACGGCTTCCGCAATGACAGCCGCGCTTTTGTCTTTGCCCGCGAGAAACGCTTCTACGGCATGCGCCCGAAAAGGCATCGGGGTGCAAGAGCCGATCGCCAGCCGGACATTTAAAAAGACGCCCCGTTCCTCCCGGACTGCCCATGCTGCCGAAAGCCGGGAAATGGCCCAGGCCGCGCGCTTCGCCACCCGCCGGTATCCCATGCGGTAGCCCTTCAGGGACTCCAGGGACACCCCGCAAAGAAGCTCGTCAGCCATTATTGATGTCTGATAGGGAGCAACAATGAAATCTTCGAGGTTTACCTCTCGAACTCCCCGTGCCGATTCCAGTATCACCCTGGCACGGTGGATCAGCAGGGGCGGAAGCGCGTCCGCGGCGGGCGAAGCGTTCGCCAGATTCCCGCCGATGGTTCCCCTGTTTCGTATCTGGGGTGAACCTACCTGACTGCAAGCGCACGCAAGATCCGGCGCCGCATCCAACACATTGCTGTGGCTGCTCACTTCCCGGTGGTTGACGCCGCCGCCGATAACGACGCCGGATTCATCGGCTTTGATGGTACGCAGCTCCGCAATCCTGCTGACATCCAACAGCCGCCCCCACGTTTCACCGCGCCGCATCCTGACCAAAAGGTCCGTTCCTCCGGCGATCACTTTTGCCCCTTCTGGCTCAGCCAATACCGCGAGCGCAGCCGACTTGTCAGCCGCGTTTATGAGCTCAAATTCCGGCAGCATCATGCACCGCCTCCTCAATCTGGACATACCCCGTGCACCGGCACAGATTACCGCTGATGGCCTCCCGGATCTCTTCCCGGGACGGGTTCGGACATCGCTTCAAGAGACTATAGGCGCTCAGCAGCATCCCCGGCGTACAGAAACCGCACTGCACGGCCCCGGCCCGCATGAAGGCATCCTGCAGCGGATGTAGACCGCCGTCTGTGGCAAGATACTCCACCGTCTTCACGTCATGGCCAGAAATTTGGGAAGTAAGGGTCAGGCAGGAATAGACAGGTTCATCATTGACCAGCACGGTGCAGACGCCGCACTCGCCGATGGAGCAGCCTTCTTTCACGCTTTTTACCGAGAGCTTTTCGCGCAGCGTGTGGAGGAGCGTTTCGTTATCCTGCACCTCAACTTCCACAGGCTGCCTGTTAAGGATAAAGTGAACGTTCTTCATGCGTCTGCTCCCCAAACCCCGATAAACATCCCGGCTCCCGGCCGCGCTATCTTCCCATCAGGCCCGGCAGGTAGAGGGCGATGATCGGGAAAAGGGTAAGAATGACCGTTGTAGCAATGATGGCAAAGAGAAATGGGATTGATCCTTTGAAAATCTCACCCATGGGCACATCCTTCGCTATGCCGGCAATAGTGTAAACGTTAAGCCCAACGGGTGGCGTAATGAGTCCCGCCTCCATCATGAGCACCGCCACGACGCCAAACCAGATGGGATGGAAGCCTATCGCCACCATGACGGGGAAAATGACGGGAAGGGTGAGAACCATCATGGAAACTGAATCGAGAAAACAGCCGAGGAAAAAGTAGATTGCTATCACAATTATCAGGATAACATACTTGGAGACCCCCAGACCTGCGATCCAATTCGAGGCCACCGTGGGAATTGTTGACAGGGCCAGGAAATAGCTAAAGACGGTAGCCCCTGCCACGAGAAAAAGCACCATGGTAGAAATCCGCGCCATTTCGAGAAGAGAAGTAAAAAGGGTCTTCCAGGTCAACCGTTTTTTCAGGATCACGATGATAAAGAGTGCCGTGGCACCGATTGCCCCTGCCTCGGTAGGATTGACAAACCCGAGGTATATCCCTCCCATAACGATGAAGAAGACGAAAAGCGTCTCCCAGATTCCCTTGAGCGCGATCAGCTTTTCTTTAAAGGTCACGTCGCCGGGCGTGCGGGGAGCAAGCGAAGGATCCATCTTTACCAGGGCCACAACTACCGCGATGTACGCAAAGGACAATACTATCCCCGGCAGAATTCCCGCGATGAGCAGTTTCCCGATGGATTGTTCCGTAAGCATCCCGAAGACGACAAAGCCAAGGCTGGGCGGGATGAGAAAGCTCAACGTGCCGCCGGCCGCTACAACACCACAGGCAAGTTTCGGGGCATACCCGAATCTTCTCATCTCCGGGAGGGCGACATTCCCCATGGCTGCCGCAGCGGCCACGGATGAACCGCTCACCGCCGCAAAACCAGCGCAGGCGGCAATGGTGGCGATCCCCAAACCGCCCGGAAACTTTCGGAACCACTTGTCAAAAGTGTTATATAGCTCCCTCGTGATGCCTCCTGTGCCGGCAAAACTCCCCATAAGAATAAAAAGAGGGATGATCGTGTAAGGGTAATTGGCAGCAACGCCATAGACGGTCTCGGCAACTTTCGGCAGGGCGGCGCCAAGTGAAGCGAGGGCCCAGAGCCCGCAAAATCCTACCAGCATCATGACGAAGGCAATGGGCATACCCAAAAAGAGCAAGAGGACAAGCGCCACACTGCCTAAAATTCCTACGGTTATCGGCTCCACTATTCCCTCCCTCTCAGAACTGCAACTGACTTCAATAAATCTACAAAAATCTCCAGCCAGAGCAAAAAGCCCCCTATAGCCACGAACAGCTTAAAGGGCCACTGCGGCACTCGTAACTGATCTGACACCGCTGTCTCATGAAGCCCCTCGCTATAACCATACACCATCAAAATCGTAATAATGGCCAGAGAAGCCACATCGGTTATAACCTTGCATAAGTTCTGACCACGGGGGGAGAACTTGGAGGTGAGGAAATCCACTCCGACGTGGCCCTGAACCTGCTGGGTATACGCGGCGCCCAGCAGGATAATAACGGCGAGCATATATTCGGAAAGCTCCAGGGTGCCCGGAATAGGCTTATTGAAAAAACCCCTCCCAATCACGTCAAACGTCGTAATGAGCATTAGCGGCACGGCGAGAAACATGCCCAGCACGCACGCGCCGTACGTCACTTTATGAACGCCTTTTTGGAAACACATACTTTGCGTTTACGTTTATACGACTTTTGCAATTATCTCTTCCTAAGCCTTTTTAAATTCCGGCGGACACGAAACGAGATGCACATTTCTCTTTTCGCATTCCTCGTTCATGACGGCAACGGCCTTCTTCGCCGGAATTCCTTTTGCCTCCAGGTCGGCTACCCATTTCCTCGTAACATCCTGGAATCTTGCATACCATTGCTCCGCTTCAGCCTTTGGCAAATCAACGAGTTGCACCCCGCCCTTCTGGATCTCCTTCATGATTACCTTGTAGTCTTCCTGGTTGAGGCCACCCGTTGTCTTAAAGGGATTCGTACAGACATCCTCGATGATCTTCTTTTCACTTGCAGCAAGCTTGTTCCAGGAAGTCATGTTCATGACAGTTCCTTCCGACACGCAGCCGAAGGTCAGGACCGTTCCGTACTTCGCCACTTCAGAAAGCTTGTAGGCAAGTACCAGCGGCGGGCAGGTGACGATGCCGTCCACGGTCCCCGTCTCCATTGCCATATACACGTCGCCCAGGGGTAAAAACACCGGCTCGGCGCCGAGGGATTTGATATAGTTAGTCTGGTGACCGCCGGGGGAGCGCAGTTTCATGCCTTTCAGATCAGCCATCTTCGAGACGGGTTTTTTCGTCCAGATGAAGGACTGGATGCAGCCGTTGAGCTCCAGCACCTTTACTGTCTTGAATTCATCTTTCAAAACGCGGTTGTACACGGCGTTGCCGATATCCGCCGCCACATCCTTGCCGTCCACCCAGACCGCCAGGGACAGAACATCCGTAAGCGGGAACCGCCCGGGCGTCCAGGTAGCCGTAAAATATCCCAGGTCCGACATGCCCTTGGCCACGATATCGAAATGCTCCGGGCCTTTGCCGAGGGCTGCCCCGGCATACATCGTGGATCCCAGTTTGCCGCCGCTTCTCTTCTTCACTTCCGCCATCATGGGGGTCCAAACGGTCTTCACTTCCCTGCTCATCGGCGGGTGCCAGGTGCTGAACTTCAAATTGGCGCTCTCCGACGCGAACAGGCCATTGCTGTCCAGAACTCCCATACCCAGCGCCGCACCGCCTATCAGCGTGCCCTTCATGAAATCTCTTCTGCTCAATTCTCTACATTCTTCACACATACGGCATCCTCCTTATTTGTTGTTGATATTATCGTTCTACACCCACCTCACCGTTACGGTCTTCTCCTCAAGGAACATCTTCACTGAATCCATCCTCGATTTGGAATTGCCATAAAAAGAATCCTTTTTCGAACCGAGCCCGAAAAAGGCGTATGGCTGCGGGATGCCCGCGTTAACGCCCACGTTGCCGACCTCGCACTCCCGGATAAACTTGCGGGCGGCTTTGCCGCTTTCCGTGACGATACATGCCGAATGCCCGTAGTTAGTTCCGTTTATCCAACTGATGGCCTGGTCAAGATCCGCCGCCCGGATCAGGTTGCATAAGGGACCAAAGGCCTCCTCCCTGGCTACATGCATGTCCGGCGTCACGCCTTCAAAGATCGTCGGCCCGAGAAAGCTGCCCTTCTCCAGCCCGGCAGGCGTCGCCGTGCGCCCATCAAGAAGCAGCCTGGCGCCGGACGAAAGACCCGATTCGATAAACCGAAGCACCTGCTCCTTGCCATTCTGCGTAGTCAGCGGTCCCATATCCACCGACTCATCAAGACCATAGCCCAGCTTCATAGCTTTGGCAGCAGTGATCAATTTCTCTTTCAACTCCGCATATCTCTTGTCGTCTCCGATCACGGCCACGTTGTCGGAGCCGAGGCAGCGCTGGCCGGTCATACCGAAGCAGCCGCGGAGGATATACTGCACCGCATTATCGAGATTGCAGTCTGGCATGATGACGACGTAATTCTTGCCGTTGCCGTTGAGGGAAGATCTCTTCCCGTATTTGCCGCAGAGTTCGAAGAGTTCCTTGCTTACCTTGGTAGAGCCGATGAGACCAACGCCTTTGACCCGGGGGTCGGAGATGATGGTATTATTTAGTTCCCTCTCCGTCCCCATGTGGAGGAGATTGGCAACACCCGGGGGGAATCCCGTCTCAGCGAGCATCCGAAACATGGCATCAGCCGATACCGGACACTGACGGCTCGGTTTCACTATAACCGTACACCCACAAGCCAGCGCATAGGGGACAAAGGATGACCAGGCATGCATGGGAATATTGCCAGGCGTCATGATGAGGAACACGCCCACCGGCTCCCGCAGCAGATAGCAGTCTATGCCCGTTGCGAGCTGGTCTACATGCTCGCCCTTATAGAGGCTGTAGAGGGCGCTCCCGGCGGCCTCGATGTTCTCCATGCACCTCGATATGGTGCCGCGCCCCTCGCCAATGGTGCAGCCGTGGTCCTGAACGAGTATCCGGGCCAGCTCCTCATGGTGTTTTCCGAAGGTCTCCCTCAGGTTGAAAACCATTTCCGCCCTATCCCGGAAAGGGACGTTTCTCCACTTCGCGAAGCTGGTATGGGCCGCAACAATCGCCCTTTCCACATCTTCCGGCGCTGCGACGGGCGCCTCTGCGATAGCCTCACCGGTGGCCGGATTCGTGGTCTCAAAATAGGCGCCCGTCCCAGGCTCTACCCATTGTCCGTCTATGTAAAGCTTCAATTTACCGTAATGTCTGCTCACCTCATCCAGCGCTGCCATGCGAATCTCCTTATTTTTTCATTATCTTTTGGTACATCTGCGGTCTTGCGGACTGAACATCACAAGCCTATCTTATCCAGGCTCGTCAAAACGAGTATTTCCCGCCGGGAGTATAGGAGGGCTGTTTTTGCTTGTCAAGGGATATTAGCTGAAATAAAATAAGTCCGGGTGGTAGATAGCGCATAAAATCTCACGCTTCAGGATTCGATTCCCGCCCCAAGATTAATGATGTAAGATCATACGTGATGATGTATATTGAACCGCCCGGATGCTGCCGGGCAAGTGGAGATGTCGGATGCCGGATGTCGAATACCGAATAAATATTCCTTTGATGAAGAAGCATCAGTGCAAAATAATTTCCTTCTGCCTGTGTTTTCTAATTTCCTTTATTGAAGCCGAGATTGCCGTCGCACAAGTAAAAAATCAACAAATCCAATTTTGTCTCCGCCAGGGAATTGAAAAGGCATTAAACCTGGAAACTCAGAGCGCGATCGGCTTTTTCAATAAGGCAGTGGAACTGGGCCGGGAAGATCCCACCGGCTATGCCTTCCTGGCGCTGGCCCACCTGTTTTTCCTTGAGATAAGCTATGCGCCGACGGAACGGGTCAGGAACAGGGATTCCATGCTTCGTTACGCGGATGAAGCGCTGACCAGAGGACAAAAAAAGATTGAGAATGATGAGAAAGATGGTCAGGCATACTTCGCCATGACCCTGGCGACCATCGTCAAAGTGCGCTGGGCAATCAGGCAAAAAAGTTATTTCGCGATGGCGCGTGATACCTCTACCGCCTGGGGTTATATGCAAAAAACACAGGAAATCAATCCTCAAGTCTATGACATTTATTTTCCCATCGGGCTGCTCCATTACCACATAGATCACCTGCCGGGATTGGCCCGCTTTTTTTCTTCCCTGTTGATCACGGCGGGGAACAAGCGCCAGGGGATTCAGGAATTGGAATTAGTGGCAAAGCAGGGTAATCTTCTTAAGGAAGTAGCCCAGGCGGAACTTGTCTCAGCTTTTTTGTATTTTGAAAAGCAGCCGGCCCAGGCTTTAGCTATTGCCATGGAATTAAAAGAAAAATTCCCCCGGAATTATAATTTTGCGTTTGCCTTGGCGAATACCTATTCCGAACTCCATCGCTTCACCGAAGCGCTGGCAATCGCCCGGGAGCTGCACAAGAACATTCAGGCCGGCAAGCCGCCTTACATCCCCCAACTCCAGCCCCGTTATGATATTTTAATGGGAAGGATCTTATTCAACCAGGGGGAATATGCGGAAGCTGCGGAATACCTGCAAAGGGTTCTCAAGGATGACTCCCTCTATAACGCCCGGAACAAGGCGGCGGCGTTGCTGCGCTTGGGCATGATCCACGATATTCGCCAGGAAAGAAAAGAGGCGGAAGATTGTTATTACCGAGTTCTGGAGATAGAAGGGGGTGAAGGCAGCGCCCCGATAGAGGCCAGAAAATATCTGCAAGCCCCGTACATCCGGTAGCTATTTGGAACGCATCACCCAGCCGCCGTCCCAGCCTTCTTCGGGAGGGTCTGCCCGGAAGCTCAGGCACCGCTCCACATACATCTGACAGACCTGATCGTTGGGGTTGAGCCGCAGCGCCTCCTCAAAGCGGGTAATCGCGCTGTCCCATTCCCGGCGGCGGTAAAGGGTCAGCCCATCCCGGAAGTGGCCTACCACCTCTATCAGGCTGGGGTAAGTGGTCTCGTCGTGGTAGTCGAGTACCTCGTAAATACCCACGTTATGCGTCTTTCCCTTCACCTGGACGCGGTCCACCTCGCGGATACGGTATGTCCCCTTCAGGCGCTTATAGGTATTTTCGCTGATCAGAATGTTCGCATGGTACTGTTTGCAGAGGCTTTCGATGCGGGAGGCCAGATTCACGCCGTCGCCGATCAGCGTGTAGTCCATGCGCTTGGGCGAGCCGATGTTTCCGGAGACGATCGTATCCGTATTCAGACCGATTCCCATGTTGACGGGTTTCTTGCCATCGGCGAGGCGCTGGACGTTCCAGGTGCGCAGGGCGTTGATCATGCCGATTGCCGCCCGGACGGCACGATCTTCGTCATCGTCATGGGGCAAGGGCACACCGAAAGCAGCCATGGCGGCGTCCCCGATGAACTTGTCCAGCATCCCCCCCTCCTTCCGGATACAGTCCACCATGAGCGTAAAATATTCATTGAGGAGGGAAACCGTGCCTTGCGCTCCCAGTTCCTCGGTCAGGGTCGTGAAGCCCCGGATATCGGAAAAGAGCACCGTCGCGACGGTGCTCTTGCCTCCCAGGATTTCCTCGCCGCCCGCGAGTATCTGATTGGCCAGCCCCGGATCCATGTAGCGGGACATCGTTGATTTCATCCGCTTTTCACTGGTAATGTCGTCTATGATGATCATCGAACCCAGCTTCTTCTTCGCGGTGCTGACCAGCGGCAGCAGCGTCAGGTTAACGGAAATCCTGGTTCCCGCGAATTCCGCCTCCGCGTCCATTATGACGTCCGGCTTGCCGCTTTCCTCGACATGCCTGATCTTTTCGATAATCCAGCCGTTGGGGCCGGTGAAGAAATCGGCGGCCTTCCGTTTCAGGATCGCCTCGGGGGCAAGCTGAAGGATACTGAGGCCGGCCACGTTGCAGGTGATGATCTTCCCATCCTCGTTCATGGTGATCACGCCGTTGGACATGCTCTCCAGCATACTCTCGCTGTAGTTCTTCATGTTCTGGACATCATCAAAAAGCTTGGCATTTTCCAGCGCAATCGAGATTTGGGCGGTAAAGGCCTTCAACCGTGCCTCATCATCATGCGTGAAGGGTCCGCCCCGCTTGTTCAGAATCTGCGTCACCCCGATGACCTTCCCATTCTTATTGACGACCGGGACGCAGAGGATTGAGCGAGTGAAGAATCCTGTCTTCTTGTCAAAGGCCGGGTTGAAGCGGAGATCGGCATAGGCGAAAGGGATGTTGATCGTCTCCCGGGAGGTGAAGACCGCCCCGGCAATCCCGAGGTGGTTCGGCAGACGGATCTCCGCCACCTGGAGTCCCAGCCCCACCTTGGAGAAAAGCTCATTCGTCTTTTCGTCATTGAGAAAGAGCGTGGCCCGCTCCGCATTGAGCATCCGTGTCGCCTCGGACATAACCTTCTGGAGCAGCGCGCCGAGGTCAATCTCGGCGGTAACGTCGGAGACGACATCAAAAAACTCCGTCTCCTTCTGACGGAGCTGATTCATGCGTTCGACAACCTGGATGCTCTGCATCGCAAAGGCGGCCTGGGTCGTCATCGCTTCCAGGCGCTTCTGGTCGGCTATCGTAAAGCGCCCCTTTTTTTTGTTCAACGCCTGGGCGACGCCAATGATCTCCCCCTTGACGGTCCGGATCGGGACGCAGAGGATCGTTTTAGTGATGAAACCGGTGCTTTCGTCTATGGCACGATTAAAATCGGGATTCTTATAGGCGTTATGGACGATGATCGCCTTCCCTGTGGTGAATACCTGGCCGGCCACGCCGGAGTTATTTTGTATGCGGATCTCTCGATTGAAATTGCCCTGGGCGACGCGGGAATGAAGTTCGCCTGTATCGGGGTCGTTGAGAAAGATCGTTCCCCGGTCGGCCTTCAGTTCGCGGGTGGTGATCTCGAACATGGTCACCAGAATCTCGTCCAAGGTTTCGAATACGGCGATGGTCCGGGAGATGTTGAGGAGCAGCTCCGCTTCGCTCGTTTTGCTGCGTCGCTCCGGACCTGCGAACTGTTGATTCTGGCGGTTATCTTTCCCCATGTTCTTCCAACCTGCCTCTCAGTACCCGGATCATTTCGTGGAGCTGCTTCGCGTCGTCGCGGGCAATCCTCTCGATGTCGCGGCACTTCTCATCGTACTCAATCTGCCGGCGATCAAGCTCATCGCGCAGCGCGCCGACCATGTCCTTAAGCTGGCCGATTTCGGCGTTGGTCGTGAGAACCGCATCCTGAATATGCTCCTGTTCGCCGATCCGCAGCTTCTCCATCTCGTCGCGGAGCGCAGCAATCATCTCTTTCAGGTGGCGGTTTTCTGTCTGAAGGCTGTAGAGATCATTCTGATCAGGTTCGGGCGTCATGGAACTATTTTTACCTCTGAATAAACTTACCTTCCCCTACCGTATAGAGAAGTTTTTCTGGTGTGTCCAGCAGCCCCTTATCATAACGCCCTTCATTATTCAACAGACCATTATACGTCCTGTTAGTAACTTTCAACGACAGGCGGTTCACCTATTTTCCGGCATTTTGTCTGAGTTCACCTCATGTTGATAGTGTGGGTCTTCAGCAGAAATTCCTTGAACTCTTCTTTTGTCGTTTTTTTTATGGCGGCGAGGCGAACAAAAACTGCCCTGTTGTAGAAGGAAAAGCCGTTTTCGATTTTTTCCGGATGCTCATCATCGTCAATGAAGCGCTCCATAAATTTCAGGGCGGATATTTTCGCCTCGTTCTGGTCTTGCGCAGTAATTAGATAATGATGATGCTTTAGCTCCTCATCCTCCGTCTCGTTGATCTTTATCCAGTAATCAGGCATAGTTTCTCCCTTAAATTATTACCGCGTCAGCGGATTGGCTCAGGTATCTTATACATTTTTATTGAAAATGCAACCAAATCAACGCCAAATCAAATTAACTGAGGTTTTTTTATTGACCAATTGGCTGGAAGTGCTAAGGTACCCAGACGACGATAACTGGAAAGAACTGGGTTTGTTCTGAGTCATAGCCCCCGGAAAGGAACAATATGAAAACATGACAAAGACACGCGATACAGGATCAGCGGTAGACGACCAATGGGGACGCGACCCCTCGATTCAGAGTATGCGTCGGGTCTTTGCCGTGATGGAGAAGACCCAGACTGAACTCTTGGAAAATCTCCGCATCTCACCCCTCGACCAGCGACTCCGCCTGTGGAGACAAAACGCCCTGCGCCTCTTCGAGCAGCAATGGGGGCAAACAACGAGGCGGGGCAGCAGTCTCGGCGAGCGCCAAGTTGCCGATCTGTACATTACCTGCTTTATCGGCATCCTGGAAAAGGCCGGCATCCCGGTTCCACCCGCCGCTATTCCCCCGGATGAGGAAAACAAATGATCAAAGTACGTCTCTTCGGCCGCTGCCGCATCTATCACGACCCGGTGAGCCCGGTCTTGCGGGCGCCGGCACAGATAGGCTGGGATGCCTGGTACCGGAGCATTGACCTGGTGACTCCCCAACCGCTCAAAGGCGAGGAACTGCTCCGGCGCACCCGTGGTTGGTGGACGGTAGAGCCAGAAGCAGTCGCCGCACTGGTAAAACAACACGGCAAGCTCGTGGTCGGTGAGGGAGGAGAGCTCATGGTGGCATTCGAGAATGAACAGTCCCTTGCCGACCTCCGGCAGGCGTTAGTCGCCCATTTTGGCGACCAGGTCCAACTGACGCCGTAATAACCGCACAGTCTTGTCTTACCTTGTGATGATTTCTACCCGACGATTCCGGGGTTCCTCCACGCCATCCGGCGTTTTAACTAATAGTTTCTCCTTGCCATAATATTCAATTTCGATAATGGCGCGTTTAACACCTTTGGCAACAAGGGCATCTGCAACCGATTTGGCGCGCCGCTGCGATAGCTTGCGATTATATCCAACAGAGGCAACCGTGTCGGTATAGCCAATCACACGGATATGACTTGATTTCTGCGAATTGATCGCCTTCATGATTTCCTGGATTGATTGAAGCGATTCGCTGGTCAATGAGGCGCTGTTGCTCTTAAAGTAAATTATATTGACGGCAGAGGACTGTGTCTGGGACTGGGGCTGGGGCTGGGCCGCCAGGGCTTCTTTAAAAATATTTTTTACTTCTGTTTCGTCCATGACCTTCGGTGTGCTGGGGAGCGCATCGGCGCTGGTGAGTTCCGTCGCTTCCCAGGGTTTATTCAGCATTTGTGAACCTGCGGCAGTGGTTACCGAGAGCTCGCCAACTTTGCCGTCCGATTCTGGCACAATCACAACTTTTGTTTTGGGAGAACAGCCATCCTGATCAACCGGAACACCTGGCGGCGTGTCGGGACACTTGTCAAGATAGTCTGGGACGCCGTCCTTGTCCGTATCTAAAGGACAACCGTCCTTATCCACCTTGACGCCAGCCGGCGTGCCGGGGCACTTGTCGAGATAGTCGGGGACAGCGTCCTTGTCGGAATCGAGCGGACAACCGTCCTTATCCACCTTGACACCCGTCGGCGTGCCGGGGCATTTGTCTTGATAGTCGGGGACGCCATCCTTATCCGTATCCAGTGGGCAAGGACAGCGTCCTTGTCGGAATCAAGCGGACAACCGTCCTTATCCACCTTCACTCCCGCCGGCGTGCCGGGGCATTTATCTTGATAGTCGGGGACGCCATCCATATCGGAGTCTACAGGACAGCCCCAATCATCCACCTTCGCACCCGGCGGCGTAGTCATGGGGCATTTATCGTAATAGGGCGCCCGGGTAAATTCGTTGCGATAATCGTAATTATCAGGCACCCCATCGTTATCCGAATCAATAGGGACCGATGTCGGGATGTGGGCACAAGACGATAAAACAAGGAAAAATATGAAGGCTACTAATATAAATGATGCTGGCAATGTTTTTTTCACGATATTAAGCTCCTTTACTGATTGAAATGAAAAATCAGGTAGTTAATTATCCTCAACTTTAATCAGGCAACGTGTGCCCCTAAATCCGATTGTTGCCTCCGGAGTTTTTACTTTAACTGCATCGGGAGCCATTTTGGTAAGACTTCCCGAGACAAAATGCAGCGTTCCCCTGGATATTTTAGAAACAAAGGCCAGCTTCTGTTCACCTGGTTTAAATACATATTCATCAATTGTATATACCGTATTGGGACCGACAGAAATCATCGTATTGTCCTTGAACGTGATTCCTAAAGAACCGTTATTGTCTGTTTTCAAGACATCTTTCATAAAAACCGGATCGCCCAGCTTAACTTTAAGCTCCGTTTTCTCCCGGACAAACGTGGCCGCGCCATTTAGCTTTTTGATAGCGCCGATCGAATCATCCGCCTGAGCCAATCGTGCATCAAGACAAACAACTAAAACCAAAAGACAGATAATTTTCATGAAGTTGCGCATAATTTCCTCCTTTTACATGTTATTTTTTATCCATAACAACCACCACGCCAGTAGCTCCGCTCTCCAGACGTTCCAGATGGAATCTGGTCAAAGCATCGGACGGGTATTCGTTTGACAGTAACGCAAATGCCTCTTGGGCGCAAGGGTCATTTTGCGCCATTAACCGGTAGGCGGCCAGATAAGCCTGAATATGCGGTGAATCCATCTCTGCCTGCGTGAGCGGTTCAAAGGTCTCAATTTCCTTACTTTTGCCCTTTAATACCAGTGTTCCGATGGGGCGGCCGATAAAACCAGGGCATTGATCTACGGTAGCTCTGCTTACGCATATTCTGGTCCCCAGATACTTGTTCACCGTTTCCAGGCGGGAACAGGTATTGATCGGATCACCAAGAGCGCGATAATCGAACATGGTTTTACCGCCGAAGTTGCCGAGAACAACCATACCCGTATTGACACCGATACGGGTTCCGCCCAGGGGAACGCCCTGTTTCTGCTTGTCTTGAGAAAACTTATAGGCAAATGCGTCCAGGGCGACGGCACAGGCAAGGGCCCGGCGCGCATGATCTTCCTGCACCACGGGCGCTGAAAACATTAGGGAAATGGCATCTCCAACAATTCGATCTATCATGGCGTCAAATTGAAAGGCAATATTCAGCATCTCATCAATATACTCGTTTAATATGCTGACCACCTGGGCCGGATCCAATTTTTCCATTAGAGTAGTAAATCCGGCCAAATCAGTCAAGATAAAAGAACACTCTCGTTTCTCACCGCCGGTCTTCAATAACTGCGGGTTGTCAATGAGATGCCGCACCAGGTTGGGAGAAATATAGGACGCAAAGGCTTCACGTATCCATCTGCGGTCACGCTCGGTTTCCAGAAACCGGAAAAAGCTGCCGGTAATATACATCGCCGCCAATGCAATTGATGGGAACAGGGGATCTATAAATATTTTTGACCTCGTAAGGGCCATCCATGACCCTGTGAAGGTTATGCCAATCCAGCCAACGGCCATACCGGCCAGCACCATGGCGCTGCTACGGGAAATCAGCAAATTGAGGATTATCCAGCTCGCAATTAAAAACAGCACCGTTACCGACGAAGACCAGTCGGGATGGAGCAGATAGCTTTTTTGGATGATCTGTTCGACCAACTGGGCATGAATTTCCACGCCCGGTATCGTCCCCCCCAATGGATTGACCTTGACATCCAGCAGCCCCTTGGCGGAAGTTCCCAAAAACAGGATGTGCCCAACGATTTGCTTACTATCCACTTCGCCGGATAGAACCTTCCAGGCCGGGATATACCGTTCCGGATGTTCATTGGAATAATTCAGCCATACCTCGCCTTTGGCGTCTGTTTCAATCGGCAAACTGCCAATCCGGATGCCCACAATTCCCGTGCGGCCGCCGAAACGATTTTCACCGCTGGCGCCTGACGATTTCACCACAATGTTCTGAGCGCCTTGCGCTACCCGTAAGGCCTCGGCCGATAGTGAAGGATAGATGTCATTATTGATTCTGAGCAGCAGCGGCACATGGCGGAGAACGCCATCATAATCCGCCATATAATTAAACGCGCCGTTACCGGAGGCGGCTGCCTCAATTACGGGCAGGTTCTTGACAGCGCTTTTAAACGGCACAAGAAACTGGGCCGGATCATCCCCGGCGGCGACAAAGCGTGCCTTTACCGCCGGTTGTTGATTCCCCGTAAGAACTTGCGATGAACAGGAAAAACCGGTTACAATCGGACCATTGCTTATGGCGCGGGCGAGAATTTCATCATAATCGGGATACCTGCCTGCCAGACGGGCAAATTCCTTTTCGGTCGGCCAAAACCGGGCCAGGGACTTGGGCGACATACGGTCCGGTTCGGCGAACACCACGTCAAAGACAACGGCCGCAGCGT